>NZ_JANODC010000045.1:0-4631 GCF_031412495.1 Rhizobacter sp.
GGTACAAATCTACAATCGTTCGCAGCCTTGCCTTCCGGGACCTCCATGACCGCTTCCTCCTCAGACGCCGCTGCGGTCCCCGACCTGTCGCACATCGCGGCGCGCGACAAGGCCGAGATCCTGGCCCAGGCGCTGCCCTACATCCGCAGGTTCCACGGCAAGACCATCGTCATCAAGTACGGCGGCAACGCCATGACCGATCCGGGGCTGCAACAGGATTTCGCCGAGGACGTGGTCCTGCTCAAGCTGGTCGGCATGAACCCGGTGGTGGTGCACGGCGGCGGGCCGCAGATCGAGGACGCGCTGGCCAAGATCGGCAAGAAGGGCGAGTTCATCCAGGGCATGCGCGTCACCGATGCGGAGACGATGGAGGTCGTCGAGTGGGTCCTGGCCGGCCAGGTCCAGCAGGACATCGTGGGCCTGATCAATGTCGCCGGCGGCAAGGCGGTCGGCCTGACCGGCCGCGACGGCGGGCTGATCCGGGCCCGCAAGCTCCGCATGCTCGATATGAAGGATCCGAGCAAGGAGCACGACGTCGGCTGGGTCGGCGAGATCGAGTCCATCGACCCTTCCGTCGTGCGTGCGCTCCAGGACGACCAGTTCATCCCGGTGATCTCGCCGCTCGGCTTCGGCGCGGAGAACGAGAACTACAACATCAACGCCGACGTCGTCGCCGGCAAGCTGGCCGAGGTGCTGAAGGCCGAGAAGCTGATGATGCTCACCAACACGCCGGGCGTCCTCGACAAGGCCGGCCGCCTGCTCACCGACCTCACCGCGCGCGAGATCGACGAGCTGTTCGCCGACGGCACCATCTCCGGCGGCATGCTGCCGAAGATCCAGTCGGCGCTCGACGCCGCCAAGAACGGCGTCAACACGGTGCACATCATCGACGGCCGGGTGCCGCACGCCATGCTCCTGGAGATCCTCACCGAGCAGGCTTATGGGACGATGATCCGCTCGCGGTGAGCACGCCCTCGCCGGACCGGCCGGTCTGGTTGTTCGATCTCGACAACACGCTGCACGACGCCAGCCATGCGGCCTTCGGCGAGCTGCACGTCGCCATGGGCCACTACATCGCCACCCACCTCGGCGTTGCCGCGGACGCGGCGGGATCGCTGCGCGAGCGCTACTGGCTGCGCTACGGCGCGACGCTACTCGGGCTGGTCCGCCACCACGGCGTGCGTGCGGCGCACTTCCTCGACGAGACGCACCGGCTGCCCGGGCTCGAGGCGCGCCTGCGCACGAGCGCGCACGACCGCGCCGCGCTGGCCCGGCTGCCCGGCCGCAAGTTCATCGTCACCAATGCGCCGCGCGCCTACGCCAGCCGCGTCCTGAAGGCGCTGCGAATCGATTCGCTCTTCGACGGCGTGATCACGATCGAGACGATGACGATGTTCGGCGACCTGCGGCCCAAGCCAGACGCGCGCATGCTGCGCCGCTTGGCGGTGCGCCTGGGCGTGCGGCCGAGCCGCTGCGTCCTCGTCGAGGACACGCTGGTGCACCTGAAGGCGGCTCGCTCGGTCGGGATGCGGACGGCCTGGATGCAGCGCTACCTCGGCGGGCGCTTCCGCGGCAGCCGGCGCGACCAGCCGAACGCGGGGCGGGCGGCGCTGCGGAACACCCGTCGCGAATGTCCGAAACCGCCGTACCTGTATGCCAGAATCAGCGCGCTCCGGCAGCTCAACTCGCTCTTGTAGATGATCCCTTTCCCCGACCCGCCTGCCGGTGCTGCCAGCGATGAGGCAGACGCGAGCGAGGTCGAAGCCGGCCCGCTGACACCCGGGGTCGTGGCCGGTCTGGCGCCGGTGCTGCCGCCAGCGCCGCCGGCGCGCAAGCGGCCGCGTCCGGGCGAGCGCAGGGTGCAGATCCTCGAGACGCTGGCGACCATGCTGCAGGAGCCCGGCGCCGAACGCATCACGACGGCGGCGCTCGCGGCCAAGCTCGATGTCTCCGAAGCCGCGCTCTACCGCCACTTCGCCAGCAAGGCCCAGATGTTCGAGGGGCTGATCGAGTTCATCGAGCAGAGCGTGTTCACGCTCGTCAACCAGATCGTCGAGCGTGAGGCGAGTGCCGCCGTGCAGGTGCACAAGGTAATGGCGGTGCTGCTCCAGTTCGGGGAGAAGAACCCCGGCATGGCGCGGGTCATGGTCGGCGATGCCCTGGTGTTCGAGAACGAGCGCCTGGTCGCCCGCATGAACCAGTTCTTCGAGCGCATCGAGTCGCAGCTGCGGCAGAGCCTGCGCGTGCTGGCCGAAGGCGCCGGCTCGGCGACGCCGACGGTCGATGCCAACGCGCAGGCGTCGGCCCTGACCTCGTTTGCCATCGGCCGCCTGCATCGCTTCGCCCGTTCCGGTTTTCGCAAGAACCCCACCGAGCACCTGGACCTCGCCCTGCGCCTGTTCGCGATCTGAGAACCCGAGGTGATGGCGACCACGATCCTGGCCGGCGGCCAGCCGCTCACCTTGCTGCCCGAGAAGGCAGCCTTCGTGGCGTCGAGCCGGACCCTGCTCGTCGCCGACGCGCACATCGGCAAGGCGGTGAGCTTTCGGGCCCTCGGCGTCCCGGTGCCGCGCGGCACGACCGGCGAGACCCTGGCGGCGCTGAGCGGGCTCGTCGGCCGCACCGGGGCGCGGCGCATCGTCTTCCTCGGCGACTTCCTGCATTCGGCCCGGGCTCACGCGGTGGCGACGATCGCGGCGGTCACCGGGTGGCGCGAGACTCACCCCGGCCTGGAGCTGGTGCTGGTGCGCGGCAACCACGACGACCGCGCCGGCGATCCGCCGCCGCACCTGCGCATCGAGGTCGTCGACGAGCCCTTCGAGCAGGACGGCTTCGCGCTCTGCCACCACCCGCGGCTGCGTCCCGGGGCATACGTGCTGGCCGGCCACCTCCACCCCTGCGTGAACCTCGGCGGGCGCGCCTGGGATCGCCTTCGCCTGCCGTGCTTCTGGTTCGGCGACGGCGTCGGCGTGCTGCCTGCGTTCGGCGCCTTCACCGGCATGCACCCGATTCGCTCGACCGGCGCCGACCGGGTCTTTCCCATCGCCGACGGCATGGTCGCGCTGCTCCCGCCACCCGAGCAGCGGGCGGCCTGAATGCCGGGGCCGAGCGCCACTACACTGCGCCCGCCATGACGAACCTGCCCCAATCCCTGCAACAGCTGATCGAGCGTGCCGAGGCGATGCTGGGCCGGCTCGAGGCCATCGTGCCGCAGGCTCTCGCGGCGCCCGACTGGGACGCGTCGACCGCCTTCCGCTACCGCAAGCGCGCCGGCGCCGGCCGCCTCGACCCGGTCCGCCACGTCGCCTCGATCCGCCTCGGCTCGCTCGTCGAGATCGGCCCGCAGAAGGAGCGCCTGCTTCGCAACACCGAGCAGTTCGTCTCCGGTCGCGCCGCCAACAACGTCCTCCTCACCGGCGCCCGCGGCACGGGCAAGAGCTCCCTGATCAAGGCCTGCCTGAACGAGTTCGCGCCGCGCGGGCTGCGCCTCATCGAGGTCGACAAGAGCGAGCTGGTCGACCTGCCCGACATCGTCGACCTGGTGGCGGAGCGGCCCGAGCGTTTCATCATCTTCTGCGACGACCTGAGCTTCGACGAGGGCGAGCCCGGCTACAAGGCGCTGAAGTCGATCCTCGACGGCTCGGTCGCCGAGGCGTCCGAGAACGTGCTGATCTACGCGACCAGCAACCGCCGCCACCTGCTCCCGGAGTACATGCGCGAGAACCTCAGCTACACGCACACCGACGACGGCGAAGTCCACCCCGGCGAGGTCATCGAGGAGAAGATCTCGCTGTCCGAGCGCTTCGGCCTGTGGGTGAGCTTCTACCCCTTCACGCAGGACGAGTACCTCGCGATCGTCGCCGAGTGGCTGCGCGGCTTCGGCGTCGGGCCCGAGGCGATCGCCGCGGCGCGCCAGGAATCGCTGGTCTGGGCCCTCGAGCGCGGCTCGCGCTCTGGCCGAGTCGCCTACCAGTTCGCGAAGGACTACGCCGGAAGGCGAGCGGCTTGAGCGGGCCGCTGCCCGGGAGTTCGGCGGAAGAAGGGATCGTCGACGTCGCCGTCGGCGTGCTGATCGACCCGGAAGGCCGCTTCCTGCTCACCTCGCGCCCGGCAGGCAAGGTCTACGCCGGCTGGTGGGAATTCCCCGGCGGCAAGCTCGAAGCCGGCGAATCGGTCGCGGACGCGCTCCGCCGGGAACTGCACGAGGAGCTCGGCATCGTCGTCGGCGCCGTGGTTCCCTGGCAGGTCACGCGCATGGACTATGCGCATGCCCGCGTCCGCCTGCACTTCTGCAAGGTGCTCGACTGGCGCGGCGAGTTCGAGATGCGCGAGGGCCAGGCGATGGCCTGGCAGACGCTGCCGGTGGCGGTGGCGCCGGTTCTGCCCGGCACCCTGCCGGTCCTCGAGTGGTTCGCCGCCGAGCGCGGTTTCGACGGCCCGCGCCTCGTCGAGCAGGAGCCCCCCGCTACACTGAGGCGATGAGCTGGCTCGACGAGGTGAAGTGGGGTGCCGACGGCCTCGTTCCGGCGATCGCCCAGGAGGTCGGCAGCAACGACGTCCTGATGGTCGCCTTCATGAACCGCGCCGCCCTCGAGCGGACGGCCGAGCTCGGCGAGGCCGTGTACTGGAGC
>NZ_JANODC010000046.1:0-8774 GCF_031412495.1 Rhizobacter sp.
CGACAACGTGTCGGTGATCTGGACCGGCTACATCGAGGCGCCGGTGACCGGGACCTACACGATCTACGGCACCACCGACGACGGCATGCGGATCCACATCAACGGCACGGCCGTCGTCGATGCCTGGTTCTTCCAGGGGCCGACCGAATACGCCGGCACGATCGACCTCGTCGCCGGCCAGCGCTACCCGATCCGGATCCGCTACTTCCAGGGCGGTGGCCTGACCGAGGCGCACGTCTGGTGGCAGGCACCCGGCGGCATCAAGGAAGTGATCCCGACCGAGCGGCTGTATCCGATGTACTGATCGTCATTCGGCAGGCGGCCTGCCTGCTCCGTCGTCCTGCGGCACGGGGCTTGCCGACCCTGCAGGATCGAATCACCGGAGCAGCGCATGGCGCCCATCGAAAAGACCCACCGCATCGTCCTGGCCATCGGCCTTCTCTGTCTCGGCACGGCCGGCGGTGTGGCCGCCCAAGGTGCGCCCGGGTCGACTTCCTCGAGGCCGTCCGGCGCGACGGCTGGCAGCACCGCGGCGCCGGCGCAGGGCGCCGATCGCGCCTTCATTGAGAAGGCCGCGATGAGCGACATGGCCGAGGTCCAGCTCAGCCAGATCGCCCAGCAGAAGGCGACCCGCGACGACGTCAAGCAGCTCGCCGGCCGCATGGTCCAGGACCACACCCGGACCAGCCAGGAGCTGAAGTCGATCGCCGGCAAGCACAACGTGATGCTGCCGACGGCACTCGACCGCAAGCACCAGCTGGCGGTGGAGAAGCTTCAGGGCAAAACGGCGGGCGCCGACTTCGACCGCCAATACCTCAAGCTCCTGCTCGACGACCACCGGCAGGCGGTGTCGCTGTTCCGCGCCGAGGCGAAGTCGGGCAAGAACCCCGAGGCCAAAGCCTTCGCGGCGAAGACCCTGCCGGCCCTCGAGGAGCACCTGCAGATGGTGCAGGCGATGAGCAAGGGCGCGGGCAAGCCGATGGCCATGGGCGGCGCCGGCGCCGGCTCGAGCGCTGCCTCGAAGCCGGGGGCCGGCGGCGGGAGCCCGCGACCCTGAAACTCAGAGCGACGCTGGAACAGCCCGCGCCTGCGGGCTATTCATTCAAGCGCGCCGGTTCAGCTGCACTGCAGGCGCATCGACTCGATCCGGCCGCCGAAACCGAGCTTCTCGATCAGCCCCGGCTCGCGGCTGTCCGGCGCGAAGCCGACCGAACGGGCCGAGAGGAACTGGCGCTCGAACAGGATGAGGGTGGCCCGCGGGCCGGTCACCACGCTCTTGATCTCGCGGCGAAGCTGCCGCGCCGAGCCGCGGTCCAGCGTCCTCAGCTCGACGGGACCCACCAGCGTGGTCGAGTCGCCGCCGAAGTTGCGCTCGTCGTAGAAGGTCGCCCAGCAGCCGGATTGCAGCGCATTGCTCGCGCCGACCGACGGAAACAGCACGGTCATGGTGTCGGGGTCGTCGGCTGCCGATGCGCCTCGGATCGACGTGCCCGCCGTCGAGCCCGGGCCGGCAGAGCTTCCGGCTCCCATCGGCGCGCAGGCGGCGAGAGAAGCCGCTGCGGCGGCGATCGCCAGCGAGGAGGCGAGTTGTCTTGCGTTCATGGGGGTTCCCGTTTCGTGGTGGTGGTGAAACGCAACGGCGAGCGGCGTGCCGGGGTGCGCGCCCCGGTGCGCCGCATCGGCCATCACCGGCCCCCGAGCGGCTGGCCGTTGACCGTCATCGCGCCCTTGGCGAAAGACATCTCGCTCTTCACGTAGTCGCCGTCGCGGACCAGGTAGCCCTGTGCCTGGCCCAACTCCAGCATCGCGTCGACACCGGCCGGGTCCGGCACGCTGCCCGGGAGCCGCGACGCACCCGCCTGCGACAGCGAGCGCAGCCAGGCCACCGGCACGCGCGTCGCGGCGCGCGCGTAGCCCCGCGTCAGCAGCACGGCCGGCAGGGGCTGCGCGGCATCGGCCTCGGTCACGCCCTCGACACCCACGGCATAGGAGAACTCGCCGGTGAGCCCGCCCGAGACGACCGCCATGCGATCGAGAGACACCTCGGGCCCGTGCCGGAGGAGGGCCATCAGGTCGGCCTGGATCTTTCCCGGCAGCGACGCCAGAGCCGCCGCCTGCTCGGCCCCGTCGCAGCGGTAGGCCTCCTTTGTCACGGTCTCCATCAGACGCTGATAGCTCGGGGCGTGGATCCGCTTCATCGACATCGTCATGTCGAACTTGTCGACCTTGACGTCGCCGAACATGCCGGCGCCGGCGAACGACGACGTGCCGCCGAGGAGCTCGCCGGCGAGCGTCGTGGCGCTGGTGAAGCGCATGCCGCTGAACACGACCTTGACCGGCGCTCCGGTCGCGCCGCCGGCGATCTCCATCGCCTCGAGCGTGCCCTCCACCTTGCCGATCAGGAACGGGTCGGTCGGGCCGATCGCCTGCCCGTCGCCGTGCATGGCGATCGCGCCGACCCGCACCGATCCCGACTGGGCCGGGTCGGTGATCGCCAGGCCCGGGCTGTTCATCCGGTAGGTGACGGCACGGCCGTCGCGGCTCGCCACGAACTCGCCGCTCAGGCTCTTCCATTCGACCTCGGCGCCCCTGCCCAACGGCAGCCGCGCCGCCGGACTCGCGAAGGTGCTGCTCGAGCCGCCGTCGAAAGCCATGACCGTGTGCACCCTCATCAGCGCCCCGTCGCCGAAGGCGGCGATCACCCGCTGTGCATCGGCGTCGCCGCCGGCGATGCGCAGCTGCGAGTCGACGACGGCGGCGGCGAACGTGCCGCCGGCGATCGGGCCGTGCCGGATCGAGCTGGTGACCGTCGCCGTCGGCAGCGGCTTGCCGCCGGCGGCCGCGCAGCCGAATTGCAGCGTCGTCGTGCTCGTCGACCTGAAGAAGCCCTTGGCGTACTTCTGCTCGCTGACCTTGATGATGGGCACGCGTGCCTGCAGCTGCGCGAGCCGCTCCCGGTGACGGGCTTCGGCCTGCTGGCCGGCCCAGCCGGTGGCGCCGAGATAGCCGCCGCCGAGGACGACGACCAGACCGAGACCTGCGGCTGCCTTGTTCATGAGATTCCCGAAGAGATGAAAGCGCGGACCGCGCGGGCAAACCGCCGGATGTTCCACGCCTAGGGCCCAGATGGGCAAGGACCTCCGGTCGGCCTTAGCATCGTTTCCGGTCCGGGCGTGCGTATGTCGCACCCGGGCGGATCCGGCGGCGACGCCGCGCAACGAAAGGTCCCGACGTGACGACCCCCTATCGCAAGACGCCCGAGGCGCTGGCGCGGCTCACGCCCGAGCAGTACCGGGTAACGCAGCAGAACGCGACGGAGCACCCAGGCACGGGCGAGTACCTCGACAACCACGAGCCCGGCATCTACGTCGACGTGGTCTCGGGCGAGCCGCTGTTCGCCTCGGCCGACAAGTTCGAGTCCGGCTGCGGCTGGCCCAGCTTCACGAAGCCCATTGCGCCGGCCAACGTGAGCGAGCTTCGCGACGCGTCGCATGGCATGGTGCGCACCGAAGTCCGCTCGCGGCACGGCGACAGCCACCTCGGCCACGTCTTCGAGGACGGGCCGCGCGACCGCGGCGGCCTTCGCTACTGCATCAACTCGGCGTCCCTGCGCTTCGTCCATCGCGACGACATGCAGGCCCAGGGCTACGGCGACTACATCGACCAGGTGGAGGACAGGAAATGACGACGACGACAACGAACCCGACCGAGCGCGCCGTGCTGGCCGGCGGCTGCTTCTGGGGCATGCAGGACCTGATCCGCCGCATCGACGGCGTGGTCTCTACCCGCGTCGGCTACTCAGGCGGCGACGTGCCGAACGCCACCTACCGGCGCCACGGCACGCACGCCGAGGCGATCGAGATCGTGTTCGACCCCGCCCGCCTGAGCTTTCGCGAGCTGCTCGAGTTCTTCTTCCAGATCCACGATCCGAGCACGAAGAACCGCCAGGGCAACGACGTCGGCATGAGCTACCGCTCGGCGATCTTTTTCACCAGCGAGGACCAGAAGCGCGTCGCCGAGGACACGATCGCCGACGTCGACGCCTCGGGGCTGTGGCCCGGGCGGGTCGTCACCGAGCTGGCACCCGCCGGGCCGTTCTGGGAAGCCGAGCCGGAGCATCAGGACTACCTCGAGCGGATCCCGAACGGCTACACCTGCCACTACGTGCGGCCCGGCTGGAAGCTGCCACGGCGGCAGGCTGCATGACGGCGACGGAAGCGTTCGAGGTCCTGCCCCGCGACCTGTCGGCCTACCGGGCCGGCAACACCGGCACCGACTACGTGCATCGTTTCGAGTCCGGCCGGCCCGGGCCGCACGTGCTCGTCAATGCGCTCACGCACGGCAACGAGTTCTGCGGCATGGTCGCGGTCTGCGACCTGCTCGACCGCGGCGTGCGCCCGCAGCGCGGCACCCTCACGCTGAGCTTCGCCAACGTCGCCGCCTACGAGACCTTCGATCCGGCGCAGCCGTTCGAGAGCCGGCTCATCACGCACAACCTGAACCGGATCTGGTCGACGGCCTGGCTCGAAAGCAGCGAGGACAGCATCGAGCTGCGCCGGGCCCGCGCCATGCGGCCCGCCGTGGCGGCGGCCGACCACATCCTCGACATCCACTCGACCAGCCAGGACGTGCTGCCCTTCTGGGTCTACCCGAACTTCGCGCGCAACGCGGCGGTGGCCGGCGCCTTGCCGCGACCCGGCGTGCACCTCGTCATGCCGGCCGGCCTCGGCTCGGGCACGCCGCTCATCCAGCACGGCGAGCACGGCTCGCCGGGCGGCACCGCCGGCGCGGCCCTCGTCGTCGAATGCGGCCAGCACTTCCGGCAGGCGAGCGCCGACCTGGCCAAGGACGTGGCGATGGACTTCCTCGGCCACTTCGGCCTCGTCGAGCGCACGGTCGCCCCGCCGGCGCAGACGCGCCGCTTCGAGCTGCTGCGCACGCACGTGATCCAGGACCCGGGCTTCGCCTTCACCCGGCCGGTGATCGGCTTCGGGACCTACGCCAAGGACGAGCTCATCGCCACCGACGGCGTGCTCGAGATCCGCGCCCCCTGCGACGACTGCACGATCTTCATGCCGGCGCGCACGGCGATCGTCGGCCGCGAAGGCGTGTACCTGACGCGGCCGATGCACTGACCGCGGCGTCGGGCGTTGCCGGCCGGCGCGCCACGGCGGCCCGGGGTCAGGTCCCGCAGAAGGTGCGGTAGCCGGCCGTGACCTCGGCGGCGGCCGGCTCGGCGTAGCGGGCGCGCTCCGGCGCTTCCTCGTACGGACGGCGCAGGGCCTCGAGCAGGCGCTCGAACGGGCCGAGGTCCTCGTCTCGCCAGGCCGCGGTCAGGGCTTCCTCGACCCGGTGGTTGCGCGGGATCAGCCACGGGTTGACGCGGCGCATGCGCGCGGCACGCTCCGAATCGAAGGCGGCGTCGCTCGTCCGCGTGCCGCCGACCTCGACGGCGCAGCGCTCGCGCCAGCGCGCCAGCCACGCGGCGGGTGCCTGCGGTTCGGCGAACAGGGTACGCAGCGGCGCTTCGTCGCCGGCCGCCGCGTCGGCCAGGCGGCGCCAGGCGAGGGTGAAGTCCACGGCCTGGGCGTGCAGCAGGGCAAGCCAGTCCTCGGCGAGGGCGCTGTCGGCCGCGTCGTCCGCCGCGTCGGCGCGCAGGCCGAGCTTGGCGCGCTGCCCGCGCTGCAGCTCGGCGCGGTAGATGGCGGAAAAGTCGTCGATGACCTGCGTCGCCAGGACGGCGGCCTGGGCGGGGTCGTCGTCGAGCAGAGGCAGCAGCGTCTCGGCGAGGCGGGCCAGGTTCCAGCGCGCGATGTCGGGCTGGTTGCCGAAGGCGTAGCGGCCGCGGCGGTCGATCGAGCTGAAGACCGCGTCGGGGTCGTAGGCCTCGACGAAGGCGCAGGGCCCGTAGTCGATCGTCTCGCCCGAGATCGCCATGTTGTCGGTGTTCATGACGCCGTGGATGAAGCCGACGTTCATCCACTGCGCGATGAGCGCCGCCTGGCGCCGGACGACGTTCTCGAGCAGGCCGAGGAAGCGGCGCGGCGAGCCGGCGAGCGCCGGGTCGTGCCGCGCGATCGTGTACTCGGCGAGCTTGCGGACGCGCTCGACGTCGTTGCGGAAGGCGAAGAACTGGAACGTGCCGACGCGCAGATGGCTGGCCGCGACGCGCGTCAGCACCGCGCCCGGCAGCACGGTCTCGCGCTGCACCGGCTCGCCGGTGGCCACGACGGCGAGCGCGCGCGTGGTCGGGATGCCGAGCGCGTGCATGGCCTCGCCGATCAGCACTTCGCGCAGCATCGGCCCGACCGCCGCCTTGCCGTCGCCGCCGCGCGAGAACGGCGTGCGGCCCGAGCCCTTCAGGGCGATGTCGCGACGTCGGCCGGCACGGTCGAGCACCTCGCCGAGCAGCACGGCGCGGCCGTCGCCGAGCTGCGGCGAGAAACCGCCGAACTGGTGCCCGGCGTAGGCCTGGGCGACCGGCTCGCCGCCTTCGGGCACGGCGTTGCCCGAGAAGAGCTCGGCACCGGCGTCGCCGCGCAGCGCAGCGGCGTCGAAGCCCAGCTCCTCGGCCAGCGGCTCGTTGAAGAACAGCGTCCGCGGCGCCGGCACCTTGTCGGGCCGCCACGGCAGCGAGAAGCCCTCGAGCTCGCGGGCGTAGGAGTTGTCGAAGCGAACGGGGGCGGCTGCAGCCATGGGAACCCTGGGGTGGCCTGCGAGTGTGAACGACGTGGGACGCCGCGTCCTGGGCAAGGGCTCGGCAAGGTGCATTCCCACGCTCGTGCACGCCGATTGCCCGGAGAGGCTCAATGCACCTGGTCCAGCTTCTCCTTCCCCTTTATGACCGGGCCGGAGCCGCCCTGCCCCGCGCGCTCTACGACGGCGTGCGCGCCGAGCTGGTCGACCGCTTCGGCGGCCTCACCGCGTACACCCGCGCTCCGGCCAAGGGCCTGTGGTCCGAAGGCGGCGAGGTAGAGATGGACGACATCGTCGTCTACGAGGTGATGACCGAGGCACTGGACCTGGCGTGGTGGGCGAAGTACCGTGCCGCGCTCGAGCAGCGCTTCGCGCAGGACGAGCTGATGATCCGGGCGCTGAAGACCGAGCGGCTCTAGGAGGCGGCCCGCCGCTGTCGGGCGGCCTGCAGCGCGGCAGTCGTCGCTTGCACCAGCGGCTCGATCGCGGAGTCGGGAAAAGGGGCGACGCTGCTCACGTTGATCTCGCACAGCACGTGGCCCTCTTCGCCCGACGCCGAAGGCTCGCCCTTCAGGAAGTCGCAGTCCACAGCAGGGGCAGCTGGTCGTTGTCGAGAGCGAGCGTCTGCTGCAGCTCCGGCAGCCACTCGGACTCGAGCCGCTGCTTGAGGCGTTGCAGGTGCGGGAGATCGGGGGGGTGGTACAGGCGCGGGCCCGGCGCCGGAGCATCGGCGGCGCTGCGTCCTTCGGCAGCCGGATACAGGGCGTTGACCGCCTGCAGGCCGAAGCCGACGACGCGGTCGCGCACCAGGTAGCAACGCACCATGCCTTCGCTCAGGCGCGGCTGCCAGGCCTGGTCGACCATGTGGCAGCCGTTCTCGAAGTACGGCGCCATGAGTTCGATGAAGGACTCGAAGGGCATCTCGCTCTCGACGCTGCCGCGTTGCGCATGGCGCGCTCGCACGCGCTGGACCGGGCCGGACCCTGGTCCCTCCGGCGATCGCTGCACGCGCCAGACACCGATGCCGCTGTGCCCGCGCCACTGCTTGAGGACCCGCGCCGCGCCTTGACGCAGCCGCGTGCCGAGCTCCGTGCGGAGCTGCGCCAGGCTGTCGATGCGGTGGGTGTCGCTGCCCCAGCCGAGATCGCGGGTGTCGACGAGCACGTCCTTGGTGCCCAGCTTCATCACCACGTCCGGGTGCGCGCTCACGAGGACCCCGGCGCTAGCGACCTTCCGAAGGATGGCGTCGAGCGGCTCGCGCGAGTGCCCGGCCTCGATGGGGTTGACCCAGACCAGCGCGCCGTCGCAGCCGAGCAGCTGCTCGCGCAGGTCCTCCAGCTGGTCCAGGTTGTAGACCGCCGGACGGGCGTCGACGCCGCGGTCCGCGAAGGCCCTGAACAAGGCGGCAAAGCGGTTGTTGTCCGCCGTCGCGGCGCGTCGGGCTTCGGCTTCACCCGGATAGACGATCGCCAGCTGCAGGCTCGAGGTGCTCATCTTGGTTCCCTCCAGGATTTGCCTTGCTCGGCGACGGCCCGAAGTTCATGAGGCGCTCACCGATGTGCCGACATCATCTCCTCGAAAGATGCCAGCCGCGCGACGATCGCACCCGCGGCAGAGTGATCGCCGGGCTGGCCAGACGTGGCCGTGCAGCGGCTTGCCCTCGAGCCATCCGCCGATCCGCTGGCGAAGCGCGATCAGCGCATCGAAGTCGAGGCCGGTGGGCACTTCCATGCTACCGATCAGGTAGGCGATGACGCGATCGGGCAGCGGGCGGCGATGGGGGGCCCGACGCCAGCAGGTGGGCTACAGGCGCTCCATCCGCCGCAGCCGCATCTCCTCGGCGCGCTGCCGGTCGAGGCACTGCGCGCCCGAGCGCGTCCGTGGGTTCTTGCAGGGGTTCAGGACGCACAGGGCGCCGGCCACGAGCCCGCTGCAGACGTTGCTGCCCGCCTGGACGAACGGCCGGACCGGCGCACCTGCGCTTCGCTGCCGCGCACGCACCGACCCGGCCCGCTCGCCTGCGGGCGGTCGGGCCGGCGTCGCCTGCAGCGGCGCCGCCTCGGGCCGCCGCTCCGGCG
>NZ_JANODC010000047.1:0-6463 GCF_031412495.1 Rhizobacter sp.
CGCGGCAAGGGCGATCCGATCCAGCTCGACTACCGGCTCGAGAAAGCCGGTGCCGGCTGGAAGATCTACGACGTCAACGTCATGGGTGTCTGGCTGGTCGAGAACTACCGCAACAGCTTCGCCCAGGAGATCGGCAGCAACGGCATCGATGGCCTGATCGCCAAGCTCGCCGAGCGCAACAAGGCGGCGGGCAGCGGCCGGAGCTGACATGCTGCTGCTGCCGGCGACGCTCACCTCCCGGGAAGCCCGCGACACGCTGCGCATGCTCAAACAGGTGCTGGAGCGCGAAGGTGGAGACGGCCCGGTAGTGGTGAACGCCGCCCCCTTGCAGCAACTCGATTCGGCCGCGCTGGCCGTGCTCCTCGAGATCGAGCGTCTCGCGGGCGCCTGGGGCCGGGCTTTCGTCGTCCGGGCCGCACCGCCCAAGCTGGCCGCTCTCGCCAAGCTCTACGGGCTCGACGTCCTCCTGCTCAAGCCGGAGACCGCCGCCGCGGCCGATCCCGCCTGATCCGCGTCAGCGCAGGCCGCCGACGTAGTCGGAAAGGGCCTTGATCTCGCGGTCGTTCAGCTTCGCGGCGATGTCGATCATCGCCAGGTTGTTCTGACGGGCGCCGCCCCTGAACGCGGCCAGTTGGGCCTCCGTGTACTCCGCGTGCTGGCCGGCCAGGCGTGGGTACTGGGCCGGGATGCCAGCGCCGGCCGGGCCGTGGCAGCCTGCGCAGGCCGGGACCAGACGGTCGGCAGCACCGCCCCGGTACAGCTTCTCGCCCAGGGCCACCAGTTCCTTGTTCCGGGCGAAGCCCGGCTTGGCCTGCTTGGACGCATAGAACGCGGACACGTTCTTCATGTCCGCCTCGCTGAGCGCCGAGGCGATCGGCTGCATGATCGGGCTCTTTCGCTTGCCGGCCTTGAATTCGGCCAGCTGCTTGACGAGGTAGTCGGGGTGCTGCCCCTGGATGATCGGATTGGCGGCGGCGCCGCGCGAGCCGTCGATGCTGTGGCAGGCGGCGCATACGGCCGTCGCGATCGCACCGCCCTTGGCCGGGTCGGGCGCCGTCGAGGCCCGCTGAGCGGCAGCGGGCGGAGCGGACTGCGCGCCGACGCCGGTCACGGCCAGGACGAGGACCAGCGAGCAGAGCGATCGGGCGACAGGCTTCATGAGGAGGCGGCTTCTCGTGCCAAAGCCTGCAATTTTACAATGAGCGCTTTTGCGACAGACATGATCGACACAATGCCGCCCCCCGGGGCACAGACGGGATCGGCAGGTAACGACGCGGCAGAAGCGAAGATCGCCTTGGCATGGACGCACACGACGCGTTTCCTCACCACCGCGAGCAAGCTTTCCGAGCTTCCCGTCACCGAGCTTCCCGAGATCGCCTTCGTCGGCCGTTCGAACGCGGGGAAGTCCACCGCGATCAACGTCCTCGCGCAGCAGAAGCGGCTCGCCTTCGCCTCCAAGACGCCGGGTCGCACCCAGCACCTGAATGTCTTCGAGCTCGGGCCGAAAGGCGCTGCCGATGCGCTTCTGGTCGACCTGCCCGGGTACGGCTATGCCGCCGTGGAGCGCAATGCCAAGCTGCGCTGGCAGGAAGTCATGGCCGACTACCTCGACATCCGGCGCAGCCTGTCGGCGATCGTGATGCTGGTGGACGCCCGGCTCGGCTTCACCGAACTCGACCTCGCCCTGCTTCGCTTCGTGCTCCCGCGCGTCGACACCGGCGCTGTGAAGCTGCTGGTGCTGCTCACCAAGGCAGACAAGCTGGGGCGCCGGGCCGCAGACGCCGCAATGGTCGAGGCGCAGGCCGTCCTGGGTTCCCTGGTGTCGGCCGAGACGGCCGATGTCGGCGTCGCCCTGTTCTCGGCGCTCGATCGGCGCGGCCTCGAAGACGCAGCGGTCTGGCTGCACCGCCTGACGCGAGTCCGCGTGCTGTAGCCGGGGCGACGGGGAGTCGTCCGACAAGGAGAGTGAATTGATCGAAACGTACGCCATCCAACTTACGAGCGGCATCGAACTGAGTTGCCGCGCATCGGGCCGGCAAGGCCAGCCGGTGCTCGTCTTCCTGCATGGCGTCCCCGAGGGGGCCTTCGTCTGGGACGAGCTGCTCGAGCACTTCGCGGGCGCCGGCTTCCGCTGCATCGCGCCGAACCTGCGCGGCTTCGAGCACTCCTCCTCCCCCGCCGAGGTGGAGGCCTACCGTGCGAAGCATCTCGTCGCCGATCTCTCCGGCCTGATCGACAGCCTGGGCGGCAAGGTCCGGGCGGTCGTCGCCCACGACTGGGGCGGCGCCGTCGCGTGGACCTTCGCGGCCCTGCATCCGCGTGCCCTCGATCGCCTGGTGATCATCAACTCGCCGCATCCGGCGACCTTCCTCCGGGAGCTGCGGACCCGCCCCGGACAGCAGGCGGCCAGTGCCTACATGCATTTCCTGTGCAGGCCCGACGCCGAGGCCCTGCTGGCAGCAGACGACTTCCGTCGCCTCTGGACCTTCTTCACCCACATGGGGGCTGCGGACCCGGCTGGTCCCGGCGGCGGCTGGCTGACCGAGGAAGTGCGCGAGCGCTACCGGAAGGTCTGGAGCTGCGGCCTGACGGGCGGCTGCAACTACTACCGTGCTTCGCCTCTGCGGCCACCCCTTGGCCCCGACGACCCCGTGATGACTCTTGCTCTGCCGCCGCGGACGATCGCCGTCGACGTGCCCACGCTCGTCGTCTGGGGCGAGCGGGATCAGGCCCTGCCGGTGACCCTGCTGGACGGCCTCGACGAGTTCGTGCCGCGCCTTCGGATCGTTCGCGTCGCCGAGGCCACGCACTGGATCGTCCACGAGCAGCCTGCGCTCCTGGCCGCGGAGATCGGCAAGGCGCTCGCCGGCTGAGCAGCCTGGATCAGGGGGAGGCCTCGCGCAGCAGGCGGTCGACGGCGCGCTGCACGAGCGGCTTGACCTCGAGCGGCTGCACGAGGCCGGCTGCGCCCAGCCGCTCGAGCGCACGGCGAGTGATCGACTGCGCCCGGGAAGGGGACTCGCCCGCGAACACGAAGAAGAGACCGCGGTCGCTTCGCCACAGCAACTGCACGCGGGTCCATTTCCCGCGCAGGAAGATCCTTTGCCGATCGCCGATGCGCATGTCCTCGACGCGCCGCACCGCATCGTCGGCATCTCCTTCAGCCGACGTGCGCAGGTGTTCGGCGGGGACGGTCTCCATCGAGGAGACATCGATCATGGAATCACCGAAGCCGCGGCGGGTCGGGGCTTCGGGCACCACCTCCTCGCGCAGGCGCCTGACGATCTCCTCGGGCGTGGGCGCCGTACTCGGCGCTGCAGTGCCCTGGCGTGCGCCGGGCCGCAGTGCCTCGGTGTGGATGTTCATCAGCTCGCCGAGCACCTGCTGCTGCCCTTCGGGCGGGAACGCCACGGCTTCCATCCCCGCCCGGATGCGCTGCAGCAACCCGGGGAGCAGGGCGACCAGGCGCTGCCGGCTCTGCGGGTGATCCGGGATCCTCAGGCTCCAGAGCAGATCGTCCAGCGTCTTCCAGTCGCCGATCGCGGCTTCCGACTGGTCGCCGTGAGCGAGCATGTCGGCGGCGATCACCCGGGTCCAGGTCCCGGCGACGAATCGACGGATCGCCGGTGACGTCCTGACGCTCGCCATCTGCTCGGTGAGGCGCTGCACGAGATGCTGCTCCAGGACGTCGCGGCGTTCGACGAGGGCCAACGCATCGATCGCGCCCCGGGCCGCCCGCAGCTCGGCTTGCAGCTGCTCCGCGAGGCAGCCGTCGATGCGATTCAGCAAGCGGCGGAGGAGGGCGGTATCCGGCGCGGGAGACGGCGCGATCTCGGCGATCGCCGAGCTTGCGAAGGCGAGGAAGCATTCGCGCCTTGGATCGTCCGTCCGCGGGTAGCCGGCGCCGACTTCGCCGACCCGGTCGATCAGACGCCAGAGGGGGTGCGCGTGGGAGTCCAGCACGTCGGGGTCCAGCCCGGCGGCGCGCACGCCGGGACCGCGCAGGCCGGAGACGAGATTCCGGAACGCGTCGGGCAGCTGGCTGTCGGAAAGCAGAGACTCGAACAGAGCCGTGGCCAGGTCAGCGGCGCGGGTCGACGCCGCGCCCGCCGGACCCGCGTGGCTGCCGCTGCCCGGCCGGGCCGCCGCCTGCGGCAGGCGCGGCAAGACGGCGGGTGGAAACAGGGGTCGGGAGGCGTCCGGATCGCCTCTCGCGACCATCCCCGCGCCCGACGGCAGCACGACCGTGCGGTAGATTCCCGGTTGCACGCCCTGCGACTCGAGCCGCGTCGATGCCGCCGCCCACGCGTTCTTGAGCAGGCCGGCGGCGACGCCGGCCGACGTCCGCAGCAGGAGGGCCCGCCGGGGCTGCAGGTCCGAGATCGCGCAGGCCGCATCCCAGAGCGCCATGGCATAGACCAGGGGCCGGAACGGATTCGATTCCGCCGTGACGTGTCGTCCGCCGGCAAGCGTCGACGTGAAGGTCTGCAGCTCGTGCAGCTCCCATTCGGCCGTGCTGTCGATCAGCTGCATCGCACGGGAGATCTCGATGTCGATCTCGACCCGGGCCTCGTCCATGAGCTCGAGGCCGGCCGGCTCGCGGGATGGGGCGAGGTCCGCACCGGTCCCGTGGTCGGCGGCGTTCATCTCCGCGTCGACACGGCGGCGCAAGGAAGCGAGGAAGGTCGACTCGTAGACCGGCGCCTGCCTTTGCAGCGCCTGATGGAGCTCGGCGTGGTGAACCCGCTCCTCCGGGCTGAGGCAGGGCTCCGCCGACGTCGCCAGCAGCTGCACCGCTCCGATCCGCACGCGCGCCACCAGCGCCGGCGCAGCAGCCAGCTCGTCGTCGGCAAAGCGTTGAAGAAGCGAGAGGGTGGCCATGGGGCGCTCGATTATCGAACTGCCTTCGCCGCGCGGAGGCGGCGAGACGCGGCCCCTGCCGTGCCGGCCATGAAAAAGGGCTGCCGAAGCAGCCCTTTCATGACGCAGGTGCGTCAGGTCACATGTCCATCCCGCCCATGCCACCCATCCCGCCCATGCCGCCTCCCATGCCGCCGCCGCCACCGGAGGACTCTTCCTTCGGTGCCTCGGAGATCATGGCTTCGGTCGTCAGCATCAAAGAGGCGACCGAGGCCGCGTTCTGCAATGCCGTACGCGTGACCTTGGTCGGGTCCAGGATGCCCATCTCGATCATGTCGCCGTACTGTCCGTTTTGGGCGTTGAAACCGTAGTTGCCCTTGCCGGCCAGGACCGCCGCGACGACGACGCTCGGTTCGTCGCCGGCGTTCTGCACGATGATGCGGATCGGCTCCTCGATGGCGCGCATGATCAGCTTGATGCCGGCGTCTTGGTCGGGGTTGTCGCCCTTGACCGTGCCGACGGATTGCTTGGCGCGCAGGAAGGCCACGCCGCCACCGGCGACGATGCCTTCCTCGACCGCCGCACGCGTGGCGTGCAGCGCGTCCTCGACACGGGCCTTCTTCTCCTTCATTTCGGTCTCGGTCGCGGCGCCGACCTTGATCAGCGCCACGCCGCCGGCCAGCTTGGCCACGCGCTCCTGGAGCTTTTCCTTGTCGTAGTCGCTGGTCGCTTCCTCGATCTGGACCCGCACCTGCTTGACGCGCGATTCGATATCGGCCGCAGCACCGGCGCCGTCGATGATGGTCGTGTTCTCCTTCGCGACCTCGACGCGCTTGGCCTGGCCCAGGTCGGCCAGCTGCACCTTCTCGAGCGTCAGGCCGACTTCCTCGGCGATGACCTTGCCGCCGGTCAGGATGGCGATGTCCTCGAGCATGGCCTTCCTGCGGTCACCGAAGCCCGGCGCCTTGACGGCGACGACCTTCAGGATGCCGCGGATCGTGTTGACCACGAGGGTGGCGAGCGCCTCGCCCTCGACTTCCTCGGCCACGATCAGCAGCGGGCGGCCCGACTTGGCCACCTGCTCGAGCGTCGGCAGGAGGTCGCGAATGTTGCTGATCTTCTTGTCGAACAGCAGCACGAACGGGTTGTCCAGCGTCGCCGTCTGCTTCTCGGGGTTGTTGATGAAGTAGGGCGACAGGTAGCCGCGGTCGAACTGCATGCCCTCGACCACTTCCAGCTCGGAGGCGAGCGACTTGCCGTCTTCGACGGTGATCACGCCTTCCTTGCCGACCTTGTCCATCGCCTCGGCGATGATCCTGCCGACTTCCTCGTCGCTGTTCGCCGAGATCGTGCCGACCTGGGCGATTTCCTTGCTGGTCGTCGTCGGCTTGGACTGCTTCTTCAGCTCCTCGACGAGTGCCGTGACGGCCTTGTCGATGCCGCGCTTCAGGTCCATCGGGTTCATGCCCGCGGCCACGTACTTCATGCCTTCGCGGACGATGGCTTGCGCGAGCACGGTGGCCGTGGTGGTGCCGTCACCGGCGATGTCCGAGGTCTTGGAAGCGACTTCCTTGACCATCTGGGCGCCCATGTTCTGGAGCTT
>NZ_JANODC010000048.1:0-5072 GCF_031412495.1 Rhizobacter sp.
CTTGCGCTCGGTGATGTCTGCCACGACTCCGGCCATGCGCACCGGGCGTCCCTCGCCATCGTAGTAAGTCCGGCCCAGCGCCTCGATCCAGTGCACGGTTCCGTCGGGCCAGCGCACCCGAACCTCGAGCGACAGGACCCCGGTCTGCCCTGCGCGTGCGAACGCCTGCTGGAACAGCGGGCGATCCTCTTCGAGAACATGTCGCATCGCGATCTGCTGCCCCCAATCGGGTTGGGCCTGCTCGTATCCGAAGATCTGGTCGTGCCGCAGCGATCGAACCGCCGCTTTATCCGTCGTCAGATCAAGATCCCAGGTCCCGAGGTCGGCCGCTTGCAATGCGACATGCAGGCGCTCCTCCGCAAGCGTTTGCGCCACCTCGCCGGTCGTCTCCAGCACGGTCACAAGCACTCCGGCCGCCTGCCCTGCCTCGTTGAAAACAGGGCTGTACGTGAGGGTAAAGAAGGCTTCCTCCGGGCTACCGTGCCGCTCTATGACGAGCCGCTGGTGCTCAAAGGTCAAGCTTTCTGCGCGACCGAGCACGGCTTCGTAGACGGGAGCGTTGAACTGCCAGACCTCTGGCCAGCACTGCCGGGTAGGCTGGCCCAGTCCAGCCGGATGCTTCGCACCCATGATCGCGCGGTACCCGTCGCTATAGATCTGCACGAGCTCCGACCCCCAGAGGACAACCATGGGCGCGGGCGCGGCCGTGACCAGACCGGCTACTGCACGCAAGCTGAACGGCCAAGCTGCCGCAGGGCCCAGCGGAGTCGGCGACCAATCCTTCTCACGACAAAGACCGGCCACGTCGCCTCGGCCTGGAAAGATTGACTCGACAGCGTGTGTTCGAGAAAAGCCGTTCTGAGTTCCGTCGTGCACCAAGAGGTCTCCAGGCCTGTCGAGCGCCTCCCGGAGCTCTCAGCGAGCGGGGAGTCCGCCGCCCGGATGCAGTGTGCCAGACGCTCTGCTACCTCCGGAGGGGATCGGTTCCGATAGCTCGCCCTGCTCAACCTCGGAATCGACAGCAAGCTACGCGGCTGCGATCTGGTCGCCTCAGGGTTGGGACATCTGCCACGGCGACCAGGTGGCGTCTCGCGCCGTCGTCATGCAGCACAAGACCGAGTGGCCGGTTCAGTTCGCGATCACACCAGCAACCCGCGACCCCGTCCGGAACTGGATCAAGCAAGCAGGACTGAGGTCGGACGACTTCGTCTTCCCGACGTCGCATCACTGTCCGCATCTGGGCACGCGCCAGTACGCTCGAACTCTGGAGCGCGAGGTCGAGGAGCTTGGACTCGATCCCGCTGACTAAGGCACCCACTCGATGCGGTGCACCTAGGCCACGCTGATCTACCGGCGCACCAAGATCCTCGTTCCGTTCAGTTGCTGCTCGGGCGCTCCAAGCTGGAGTCGACCCTGCGCCATCTTGGCAATGAGGTCGGCGACGCCCTGGAGATCTCTGAGCAGACGGAGATGTGACCAGAGGGCATCAATCGCCCGGTATTCGCTGCGACCACGGCCGGCCGGTGGGCGGCCGCCGGCAGAGCCGCCACGTCCAGGCTCCGCTTGAAGCGGGCAGTCGCGGGCAGCAGGTCACGCAGATGCGCCATCTCCATGGGCTTGACGAGATGACAACGTCGGCTTTGACCAAGGGCTGACATTCGACGATCGAAGTTGACTGGCTGCATCTAGTCTGAAGCAGTCTCTTCGGCCACACCGACGGCGACCCCCCGGCGACGGCCGCGTGCTGCCGCCACCCGGCCCTGCATCAGCGCGAGATCTTGCGCTCGATGTTGATCACCACGCCTTGGCGGAACGTGATGATCGTCAGCGTCTGCGCGTCGCGGAAGTGCGGGAAGTAGGTCCATGTCTTCTCTTCCGGCTGGCCTTTCACGCTGGTGACGATCGCCTCGTGGTCGGGCTTGCCGATCTTCAGGATCACCTCGCCTTCGCCCATGCCCTTGCTCAGGAAGCCACGATCGCGCGCGTCGACGGCCAGGGCGCCGGCGGACGTTAGAACCAGAAGGCAGAGAACGAGTGACTTGATGCAGTTCATGGAGCCCTCCTGAGTTCGCTGCTGCGCAGCCGGAAGCGTTGCAGTTTCCCCGTCTCCGTCCGCGGCAGCGCCTCCCGAAACTCCACCGCCCGCGGGTACTTGTAGGGCGCCACCGTCGCCTTCACGAAATCCTGCAGCGCCTTCACCATCGCCTCGTCGCCCCGCTGCCCTGAGCGCAGCACGACGAACGCCTTGACGATCTGGCCGCGCTCATCGTCGGCCACGCCTATGACGGCGCACTCGGCGACGGCCTCGTGCCGCAGCAGCACGTCTTCCACCTCCACCGCGGCGATGTTGTAGCCGGCCGAGATGATCATGTCGTCGGTGCGCGACTGGTAGACGAAGTAGCCGTCGGCGCTCTGCACGTAGGCGTCGCCGGTGTAGTTCCAGCCGCCCTTCACGTAGTCGGCCTGGCGCGGGTCGCCCAGGTAGCGGCAGCCGGTGGGGCCCTGCACCGCGAGCCTCCCGATCGTGCCTCGCGGCACCTCGTTGCCGTGGTCGTCGACAACGCGCGCCCGGTACCCCGGCACGACCAGGCCGGTCGCGCCTGGGCGCGCCTGCGCCTCGTCGGCGGAGATGAAGATGTGGAACATCTCGGTCGCGCCGATGCCGTCGACGATCTCGATGCCGGTCGACTCCTTCCAGAGCGCACGCGTGGCGGCGGGCAGCGCCTCGCCGGCGGCGACGCACTTCCTGAGCGCACCGCCGTCGCGCGCCCCGAGCTTCTTCTCGCGCGCGCCGGCGGCCATGGCGCGGTACGAGGTGGGCGCGGTGAAGCAGACGGTGGCGCGCTGCGACGCGATCGCCTCCAGCAGGTCGGGCGGGCCGGCCTTCTCGAGCAGCACGGTCGAGGCGCCGATGTGCATCGGGAAGAGCGTCAGGCCGCCGAGGCCGAAGGTGAAGGCGAGCGGCGGGCTGCCGATGAAGACGTCGTCGGGCTCGGCGCGCAGCACGTGCGGCGGGAAGCACACGCAGCTCGCCATCACGTCGCGGTGGAAGTGCATCGTCGCCTTCGGCTGGCCGGTGGTGCCGGAAGTGAAGGCGAGGATGCAGGTGTCGGTGGCGGCGGTGTCGACGGTCCGGAAGGGGGCGTCGTGGCGGGACATGAGGGTTTCGAGCGAGGGGGGGTCAGATCCTTCGCTGCGCTCAGGACGACGGGGGGCGGCGGCACCGAAGCAGACGATCCTGGCGGGCGTGGTCGACGACGCCGCTGCGGCCGCGGCCTTGAGCTCGCTGCGCAGGGCGGCGTCGCAGAGCGCGATCGTCACCTGCGCCTTGTCGATCACCTGGCCGAGCTCCTTGGCGCGCAGCATGGGCATCGTCGCGACGGCGATGCCGCCCGCCTTCATCACCGCGAACCAGCAGGCGACGAGCATCGGCTTGTTGGCGGCGCGCAGCAGCACCCGGTTGCCAGGGACGAGGCCGCAGTCCTCGACGAGCACGTGGGCGATGCGGTCGGCCTGGGCCTGCAGCTCGGCGTACGTCCAGGCCGGGCCGTTCGGTGCCTTCACGCACGGCCGGCCGCCGCGGCCTTCCTTCACATGGCGGTCGAGCAGCTCGGTGGCGCAGTTCAAGCGCTCGGGGAACTGCAGCTCGGGGAGGTCGAAGCGGAACTCGGGCTGGGCATCGGGCGCGGGCAGGTGGTCGCGCGCGAAGGTATCGACATGGGCGGTGGTGGGCTTCATCGTCAGCGGCCTTGTCGTCCTGAGCGAGGCGAAGGATCTTGGCTGGGGACCACGGCGAGATCCTTCGCTGCGCTCAGGATGACGGCGGCAGGGACTCAGAACGCCGAGATGCCGGTGATGGCCCGGCCGAGGATCAGCGCGTGCACGTCGTGCGTGCCCTCGTAGGTGTTGACGACCTCGAGGTTGACGAGGTGGCGGGCGACGCCGAACTCGTCGCTGATGCCGTTGCCGCCCATCATGTCGCGCGCCAGGCGGGCGATGTCGAGCGCCTTGCCGGTGGAGTTGCGCTTCATGATCGACGTGATCTCCACCGCCGCCGTGCCTTCGTCCTTCATTCGGCCAAGGCGCAGGCAACCCTGCAGGCCGAGCGTGATCTCGGTCTGCATGTCGGCGAGCTTCTTCTGGATCAGCTGGTTGGCGGCGAGCGGCTTGCCGAACTGCTTGCGGTCCATCGTGTACTGGCGGGCGCGGTGCCAGCAGTCCTCGGCGGCGCCGAGCGCGCCCCAGGCGATGCCGTAGCGGGCCGAGTTGAGGCAGGTGAACGGGCCCTTCAGGCCGCGCACCTCGGGAAAGGCGTTCTCCTCGGGGCAGAACACCTCGTCCATCACGATCTCCCCGGTCACCGAGGCGCGCAGCCCGACCTTGCCGTGGATCACCGGCGCGCTCAGGCCCTTGGCGCCCTTGTCGAGGATGAAGCCGCGGATCGCACCTTCGTCGTCCTTGGCCCAGACGACGAACACGTCGGCGAACGGCGAGTTGGTGATCCACATCTTGCTGCCGGACAGCGAATAGCCGCCCGGGACCTTGCGCGCGCGCGTGACCATGCTGCCGGGGTCGGAGCCGTGGTTCGGCTCGGTGAGGCCGAAGCAGCCGATCCACTCACCGGTCGCCAGCTTGGGCAGGTACTTCTGCTTCTGCGTCTCGGTGCCGAACTCGTTGATCGGCACCATGACGAGGGACGACTGCACGCTCATCATCGAGCGGTAGCCCGAGTCGACGCGCTCGACCTCGCGCGCGACGACGCCGTAGCAGACGTAGTTCATGCCGCCGCCGCCGTACTGCTCGGGGATGGTCGAGCCGAGCAAGCCCAGCTCGCCCATCTCGCGGAAGATCTTCGGGTCGGTCTCGCCGGTGCGGAAGGCCTGCACGACGCGCGGCGCCAGCTGCTGCTGGCAGTAGGCCGCGGCGGCCGAGCGCACGGCGCGCTCGTCGTCGGTGAGCTGCTGCTCGAGGAGGAGCGGGTCGTCCCAGTGGAAGGAAGCTTTCGTCGTCGCCATGTCTGAATCTCCTGTGTCTAGTCGGGAACGACCGCGGTGACCTCGATCTCGACCTGG
>NZ_JANODC010000049.1:0-5995 GCF_031412495.1 Rhizobacter sp.
TCCAGGCGGCCAATTTCAACGACCCGAAGCAGACCGTCATCGCCGGCACGAAGGCGGGCGTGGCCAGGGCCTGCGAGCTGCTCAAGGCGAGCGGGGCGAAGCGGACCCTGCCGCTGCCGGTGTCGGCACCGTTCCATTCGGCCCTCATGAAGCCGGCCGCCGACCGGCTGCGCGAGCGCCTGGCGACGACGCCGATCGACGCTCCCTTCATCCCGGTGCTCGACAACGTCCACGTGCGCAGCGAGACGGAACCGGCACAGATCCGCAACGCGCTCTACGCGCAGGCGTTCGGAGCGGTGCGCTGGTCGGAGACGATCCGGGCCATCCGCGCCCGCGGGATCGTCCACATCTTCGAGTGCGGGCCCGGCCGCGTCCTCGCCGGGATGGTCAGGCGGATCGAGCCCGACGCCGTTTCGGCGGCCGTGTTCGATCCGGTGTCGCTCGCCGAGGCCAAGGCGCTGCTGCAATGAGCGCTGCTGAATCGCACCCCGGGCGGGTGGCGCTGGTCACCGGGGCGTCGCGCGGCATCGGCCGGGCCATCGCCCTGCGGCTCGCCGAGGGCGGCTTCCAGGTGGTCGGCACGGCGACGACCGAAGCCGGCGCCGCGGCGATCGGCGAGGCGCTCGCCGCCCATCCGGGCTGCCGGGGCATCGTCCTCGACGTGACCGACGGCGACGCCGTCAACGCCGCGGTCGACGCGACGGTTCGCGACAGCGGCGGCCTGCACGTCCTCGTCAACAACGCCGGCATCACGCGCGACATGCTGTCGATGCGGATGAAGGACGACGACTGGCACGCCGTGCTGGCGACCAACCTGACGGCGGTGTTCCGCGCCAGCCGGGCCGCGATCCGGCCGATGATGAAGCAGCGCTACGGCAGGATCGTCAACATCACGTCGGTGGTCGGCGCGAGCGGCAACCCGGGCCAGGCCAACTACGCCGCGGCCAAGGCCGGCGTGGCCGGGATGACCCGGTCGCTGGCGCGCGAGGTCGGGAGCCGCGGCATCACCGTCAACTGCGTCGCCCCGGGCTTCATCGACACCGACATGACGAAGGCGCTTCCCGAGGCGCAGGCGGCGGCGCTCCTGGCGCAGATCCCGGTGGGCCGGCTCGGCCAGGCGGCGGAGGTCGCCCACGCCGTCGCCTTCCTCGCCTCGGCCGAAGCGGCCTACATCACCGGCACGGAACTGCACGTCAACGGCGGCATGCTAATGAGCTGAGCGCGAGCCAAGGGCGCGCTTCTTGCCATGGGCGTCGGCCCGGCACCGGGGCCGCTGCGCAGACGCCGCACCTTAGAATAACTGTCTACTTTTTCACACACTCCTGGAGGAGTCATGAGCGACATAGAAGCACGAGTCAGGAAGATCATTGCCGAGCAACTCGGTGTACCCGAGGCCGACGTGACGAACGAAAAGGCGTTCGTTGCCGACCTGGGCGCCGACTCGCTCGACACGGTCGAGCTCGTGATGGCGCTCGAGGACGAGTTCGGGATCGAGATCCCGGACGAGGAGGCGGAGAAGATCACCACCGTCCAGCTGGCGATCGACTACGCCCAGAAGAACCAGAAGGCGGCTTGAGCGGACTCCAGCGCCTCACGCCCCGCACTCGATGAGATCCCGCCGTGTCGTCGTCACCGGCCTCGGCCTGATCAGCCCGGTCGGCAACAGCGTCGACGAAGGCTGGAAGAACCTGCTGGCGGGCCGCTCGGGCGTCGCCGACATCACCCGCTTCGACGCAGCCGCCTTCTCCTGCCGCTTCGCCGGCGAGGTGAAGGACTTCAAGGTCGAGGACTACTTCCCGGCCAAGGAAGCGCGTCACATGGACGCGTTCATCCACTACGGGCTGGCGGCCTCGATCCAGGCGGTCCGTGACGCCGGGCTCAAGACCAACGACGCGCTCGACGAGGAAGAGGCGACCCGCATCGGTTGCCTCATCAGCTCCGGAATCGGCGGGCTGCCGCTGATCGAGACCACCCACTCCGAGCTGACCAGCCGCGGCCCGCGCCGCATCACGCCGTTCTTCGTGCCGGCATCGATCATCAACATGATCTCGGGCCACGTCTCGATCATGTTCGGCTTCCAGGGCCCCAATCTCGCGGTCGTCACGGCGTGCACGACCGGCCTGCACTCGATCGGCATGGCCGGCCGGCTGGTCGAGCAGGGCGATGCCGACGTGATGATCGCCGGCGGCGCCGAGGCGACGGTGTCGCCGCTCGGCGTGGGCGGCTTCGCCGCTGCGCGGGCGCTGTCGACGCGCAACGACGATCCGGCCACCGCGTCGCGGCCGTGGGACAGGGACCGCGACGGCTTCGTCCTCGGCGAAGGTGCCGGCGTCCTTGTGCTCGAGGAGTACGAGCACGCGAAGCGGCGCGGCGCCAAGGTGTACGCCGAGCTCGTCGGCTTCGGCATGGGTGCCGACGCGTTCCACATGACCGCCCCCAACGTCGACGGGCCGAAGCGCTCGATGCTGGCGGCGCTGCGCTCGGCCGGGATCAACGGCGACGAGGTACAGTACCTCAATGCGCACGGCACGTCGACGCCGCTCGGCGACGTCAACGAGACCAACGCGATCAAGCTTGCCTTCGGCGACCACGCGCGCAAGCTGGTCGTGAACTCGACCAAGTCGATGACCGGCCACCTCCTCGGTGGCGCCGGCGGCATCGAATCGGTGTTCAGCGTGCTGGCGATCCGCGACCAGGTGTCGCCGCCGACGATCAACATCTTCGAGCAGGATCCGGAGTGCGATCTCGACTACTGCGCCAACACGGCGCGCGAGATGAACATCGAGCACGCGGTCAAGAACAACTTCGGCTTCGGCGGCACGAACGGCACGCTCGTCTTCAAGCGCGTCTGAGCCGGCGCCGGCGCCACGCCATGCGCACCCCCCTTTCCTGCAGCGTCGCCTTGCGCCACTTCGGCGTCTGGCGCGCCGCCGTCGGGGTGCTCGCCCTGCTGTCGGTGGCCTCGCTCCTGGGCTGGGCCATCGCCGGGCGCGCCCAGTGGCCGCCCGAAGCGATCGCGGCCGCCGCGGTCGCCGGGATGGCGGCGATCGGGCTCGCTGTATCCCTGGCCCGGGTCGAGCCCGGCACGCTCCGCCTCGAGTCGGGCCGCTGGAGCTTCGCACCGTCGCGCGCCGCCGCCGTCGAGCCGCAGGGCGGGCAGGTCGAGGTCGCGCTGGACCTCGGTTCATTCATGCTGCTTTCGTTCAGGCCGTGGGCCGGGGCGGGAAGCCTCGGCGCCCGGCGTTGGCTTCCGGCGCAGCGGCGCGGCCACGAGCGCGACTGGCACGCGCTGCGCTGCGCCGCCTTTTCCCCGCGCCGCGCCGACGCGGCGGCCGGCGTGCATGCATCCCGGGCACCCGAATGAACGCCCCGGATGCCGACGCCCAGCTCGTGGAACGGGTGAAGCAGGGCGACGTCAAGGCCTTCGAGATGCTGGTCGTCAAGTACCAGCGCCGGATCGAGCGGCTCGTCGGCCGCATGGTCCGCGACGTCGACCTCGTCCCGGACATCGCCCAGGAGACCTTCATCCGCGCCTACCGGGCCTTGCCGCAGTTCCGGGGCGACAGCGCCTTCTACACCTGGCTGTACCGAATTGCGGTCAATACCGCCAAAAAGCAGCTGATGGAGCTCAAGCGCGACATCCTGGTCACCGAGTCGGCGCGGGCGGGGCAGGACGACGAGGACGAGCCGCGCCGCGCCGACAACGAGCCGAGCGACAGCGGCACCCCGGACGCCGTCCTGGCCAGCAAGCAGATCGCGGCGGCGGTGAACTTTGCGGTCGAAGCCTTGTCCGAAGAGTTGCGGCAGGCGATCACGCTGCGCGAGATCGACGGGCTGAGCTACGAGGAGATCGCGGCGCTGATGAATTGCCCGATCGGCACGGTCCGGTCGCGCATTTTCAGGGCGCGTGAGGCGATCGCCGCGCGGCTGCGCCCATTGCTGGGCACGCGCGAGGGCGACCGGTGGTAGTTTCGACGCCAGGCAGGAGCCGCCTGGCGCAAGCGTTTCTGGAGAGTTTCGATGTCGGATCGGCCCATGGATGAAGCAGCGAATACACGCGAAGCGCTTTCCGCCCTGATGGATGGCGAGCTCGCACCGGCCGCCTCCGCGGCGGTTTGCGACGCCTGGCGGCGCAGCGACGCCGTCCGCCGGGAGTGGCACCAGTGGCACCTGATCGGGGACGTGCTCCGTTCCGACGACCTGGCCACCGACCCGGGGCGGGATGCCCGTTTCCTCGCGGCCGTCCGCGCAAGGCTGGCGATGGAGCCGGTCGTCCTGGCCCCGGCCCCCGCCGTGCCGGCCGCCGCCGGGCCGACGCGACGTGCGGGCTGGATCGTGCCGTCTGCGGTCGCCGCCGGGTTCGTGCTCGTGGTCGGCGCCTTCACCGTGCTGCAGCAGCCGGCAGCCCCGCCAGGTCCGTCGCTGGCAGGCGCCGATCGAGCTCCGATCGCCGCACCCGCGCCCAGGCTGGCAACCGCGCCGGCCGCTGCCGAACCGCAGACCGCCGTCGTCGCCGATGGCAAGCTGATCCGCGACGCCAGGCTCGACCGCTACCTGGCGGCGCACAAGCAGTTTGCCGGCACGTCCGCCCTGGGCGTCCCGTCGGCGTTCCTGCGCAGCGCGACAGTCGATTCAGCTGCCTCCCGCTAGGATGAAGTCCCCACGCTCACGAGTACGTTCGCTGTCCCCCGAGGGGGCGTGTCAGCGGCTTCGGGCGGTCGGGTGCCACTGACATGCGAGGGCTGCGCCTGCGTGCCTTCGCACCTCTGACCGTCGCCTGCCTGGCGATCGCCTGCACCGGCTTCGCTTCGGCCCAGCAGCCGGCGCCGCCGCAACGAAGCGCGGCGGCGGGCGAGGTCAGGGCCTGGCTCCTGCGAATCCACGATGCAGCGAGCCGGCGCAACTTCCAGGGCACCTTCGTCGTGAGCGGCGGGGCCGGGGTCGCGAGCGCCCGCATCGCCCATTTCTGGGAAGGACCGAACCAGTACGAGCGCATTGAGTCGCTCGACGGCCGCCAGCGCAAGGTCTTCCGCCACAACGACGTGGTGCACACGCTGTGGCCGGGCAGCCAGGTCGCGATGATCGAGCAGCGCGGCCAGATCAGCTCGTTTCCGGCCCTGCTCCAGGCGGGCGACGACGGGATCGCCGACTGGTACGAGGTGCGCGACGAAGGCCTCGAGCGCGTCGCCGGGCACGAGGCGAACGTCCTTGCCGTGAAGGCGCGCGACGGCCATCGCTACGGCTACCGGCTCTGGGCCGATCGCGCTTCCGGGCTCCTGCTCCGGGCCGACGTGCTCGGCGAGAGCGGTAACGTGCTCGAGACCTCCGCCTTTTCGGACGTGGCGATCGGCATCCGGCCGCAGCCCGACACGGTGCTGAGCGCGATGCGCAAGCTCGACGGCTACCGCATCGTCCGGCCGGTGCTGACGCCCACCTTCCTCGAGTCCGAAGGCTGGGTCGTGCGCCAGGTCGCACCCGGTTTCCGGCGCGTCAGCTGCGTCAGCCGCCAAATCGACACCCCCGGCGAGTCGGGCACCGATCCACCCCTGCCGCCGGTCATCCAGACCATCTATTCCGACGGGCTGACCTATGTGTCCGTGTTCATCGAGCCGTTCCGGCCCGAACGGCACGCCCGACCGATGCTTGCGACGATGGGCGCCACGGCGACCCTGTCCCGGCGGCACGGCGACTGGTGGATCACCGTCGTGGGCGACACCCCACCTGCTACGCTGAAGCTCTTTGCCGCCGCTCTGGAGCGCAAGAAGCCATGACCACGGCTTGCTTCCGGGCGCGGCGCCTCCACATGGCTGCTCACTCCATCATCGTTCCACGCCGACTCCTTCGGGAACCCCTCATGGCCTCGACCCTCGCTTCGCTGCGCGCCTTCCTCAGTCGCCTCGGCTTCGGCGCAATCGCCCTCATGCTCGGCTTCATGGCAACGGCAGCGCCGGCGTCTGCCCGGGCCCAGGGCCTGCCCGACTTCACCGACTTGGTC
>NZ_JANODC010000050.1:0-4397 GCF_031412495.1 Rhizobacter sp.
GTCGACATGGCGCACCGCCTGGGCGTCACCGTCGAAGGCGAACTCGGTTGCCTGGGCTCGCTCGAAACCATGCGTGGCGACAAGGAAGACGGCCACGGCAGCGAAGCCACGATGACCCGCGAACAGCTGCTGACCGACCCGGAGCAGGCGGCCGACTTCGTCAAGCGGACCCAGCTCGACGCGCTGGCCATCGCCATCGGCACCAGCCACGGCGCCTACAAGTTCACCCGCAAACCCACCGGCGACATCCTCGCCATCGACCGCATCAAGGAGATCCATCGCCGGATCCCGAACACGCACCTGGTGATGCACGGCTCGTCGAGCGTGCCGCAGGACCTGCTGGCCGAGATCCGCCAGTTCGGCGGCAACATGAAGGAGACCTACGGCGTCCCCGTCGAGGAGATCCAGGAAGCGATCAAGCATGGCGTGCGCAAGATCAACATCGACACCGACATCCGCCTGGCGATGACCGGCGCGATCCGCCGCTACCTGGCCGAGAACCCGGAGAAGTTCGACCCGCGCGACTACCTGAAGCCGGCGCGCGAGGCGGCGCGCAAGATCTGCCGGCAGCGCTACCTCGAGTTCGGCTGCGAAGGGCAGGCGGCGAAGATCGCGGCCGAGCCCCTCGAGCGGATCGCCCGGCGCTATGCCGACGGGTCGCTAACGCAGACGGTGGTCTGAGGCTGGCGCGCATTCCTGCATGACCGAGCCGCTGTTCGAGAGCCGCCTCCGCTCCCTGCGGCTCATCGCCCGCGGCAAGGTCCGCGACAACTATGCCGTCGGCGGCGACCGCCTGCTGATGGTCGCCAGCGACCGGCTGAGCGCCTTCGACGTGGTCATGGCCGAGCCGATCCCGGGCAAGGGCCGCGTCCTGACGCAGATGGCGCTGTTCTGGTTCGAGCGCCTGAAGCACATCGTCCCCAACCACCTGACCGGCGAGGACCCGGAAAGCGTGGTCGCCGCCGACGAGCGCGAGCAGGTTCGCGGCCGCTCGATGCTGGTCAGGAAGCTCCGGCCCCTGCCGGTGGAGGCGGTGGTGCGCGGCTACCTCGCCGGCAGCGGCTGGAAGGAATACCAGGCGACCGGCTCGGTCTGCGGCGAGATGCTGCCGCCCGGCCTGCAGGCGGCGTCGAAGCTGCCGGCGCCGATCTTCACGCCGGCGACCAAGGCGGCGATGGGCGATCACGACGAGAACATCGACTTCGCGCGGATGAGCGACATCGTCGGCGCCGACCTCGCCGCCAAGGTGCGCGCCACCGCGATCCGGCTCTACTCGGAGGCGGCCGAGTTCGCGCGGGGCAAGGGGATCATCGTCGCCGACACCAAGTTCGAGTTCGGACTCGACGACGCGGGCACGCTGACGCTGATGGACGAGGTGCTGACGGCCGACTCGTCGCGCTTCTGGCCGGCGTCGAGCTACGCCCCGGGCGGCAACCCGCCGAGCTACGACAAGCAGTTCGTGCGCGACTGGCTGGAGGCCGTGCGCATCGAGGGCAAGCCGTGGAACAAGAAGGCCCCGGCGCCGCCGCTCACGCCGGACGTGATCGCCCGCACCAGCGAGCGCTACGCCGCGGCGCTGGCAGCGCTGACGCTCTGAGCGGTCAAAAAAGGGCCATGCTGAGCTTGCGCCGGTAGGCGTCGACCACCGGGTCGGCCGGCTTGGCCGCCACCTTGCCGGCGATCTCGAGGGTGCCCTGCTTGGGCGCCGGCTCGCCCTTGCCGGCCGCAGGCACCGGCTTGCTCATCACCTGCAGGATGGCGACGTAGGTCTTGCGCGCGAGCTCTTCCTTCCAGGCCTTGTCGCGCATCAGGATCTCGAGCAGCTCGTCCATCGCCTGGGTGAATTCGCCGCGCGCGAAGTGCAGCTGGGCGAGCTCGAAGCGGGCCTCGAAGTCGCGCTTGTCGACGGCGATGGCGGCGGCCAGCGCTTCCGGCGCGCGTGCCTTGGGCGCTGCCTCCATGGCCGCGATCCAGTGGCCGTCGGCGACGAGGCGGGCGTCGAGCACCGGGTTCGTGGCGACCGGATCGAAGGCCTTGCGTGCCTCGGCGATGCGGCCGGCGCCGATCAGGGCGCGCAGGTAGTCGTGCCGGGCCGTGTCGTTGGCCGGGTTGGTGGCGAGCGCGGCCTGCAGCTTGTCGATGGCGCTCGCGGTGTCGCCTTCCTCGAGCAACTCCTCGGCCTCGGCCATGTCGTCGAGCGCCGCCAGCTCGTCGACGCTGGGCACGTGCTTGTCGAGGAACTTGCGGACCTCCGCGTCGGGCAGGGCGCCGATGAAGCCGTCGACCGGCTGGCCGCCCTTGAACAGCACGCAGAACGGGATGCTGCGCACGCCGAACATCTGCGAGAGCTGCTGCGCGATCTCGGGCTCCTCGTCGGCATTCAGCTTGACGAGCTTGAAGCGGCCCTCGTAGGCTGTCTCGAGCTTCTCGAGCACCGGGCCGAGGGTCTTGCACGGGCCGCACCAAGGCGCCCAGATGTCGAGCAGCACCGGCTGTGCGAGCGATGCGTTGACGAGCTCGGCTTCGAAGTTCTTGTGGGTGATGTCCTGCATGGTGCCTGCCGAGGAAGGGTAGGAAAGAGGTGACGCCGCGCCGCCTACAATTCAAGGCTCGTTCAGCAACTGGGTGAGCCAACGTGAGCAGCGACCCCGCGGTGATCGGCGTGGTCATGGGCTCCAGCAGTGACTGGGAAACGCTCCGCACCGCCACCGAGATTCTCGCCGAGTTCGGCATCGCGCACGAAGCGCGCGTCGTCTCCGCGCACCGCATGCCGGACGAGATGTTCGCCTACGCCGAGAGCGCGTCGGCGCGCGGCCTGAAGGCGATCATCGCCGGCGCCGGCGGCGCGGCACACCTGCCGGGAATGCTCGCCGCCAAGACGACGGTGCCCGTTCTCGGCGTGCCCGTCGCGGGCCGGCAGCTGCAGGGCCTGGATTCGCTCTATTCGATCGTGCAGATGCCGCGCGGCATCCCCGTGGCCACCTTCGCCATCGGTGAAGCCGGGGCGATCAACGCGGCGCTCTTCTCCGTCGCCATGCTGGCCGTGTCCGATGCCGCCTTGCGCAGCCGGCTCGACGCCTACCGGGCGCGGCAGACCGCCGCGGCGCAGGCGATGAGCGCCGAGCTTCGGTGAGCGCGGCTTCGGCGAAGGGCACGGCGCGCTTCATCGCGCCCGGCGCGACGCTCGGTGTCGTGGGCGGCGGCCAGCTCGGCCGCATGTTCGTGCACGCGGCGCAGCGCCTGGGCTACCGCACGGTCGTGCTCGACCCCGATGCGGCGAGCCCGGCCGGGCTCGTTGCGCACGAGCACATCCGCACCGGCTACTCCGATGTCGACGGCCTGGAACGCCTGGCGCGCGCCAGCGCCGCGGTCACGACCGAGTTCGAAAACGTCCCTGCGGCGGCGCTCGACGTCCTGGCGCAGACCCTGCCCGTCGCACCTTCGGGCGCGGCGGTCGCGGTATGCCAGGACCGCGCCGCGGAGAAGGCGGCCTTCGCGCGCAGCGGCGTCGCCTGCGCGGCGCACGCCATGGTCGGGTCGGAGCGCGACATCGACGACATCGACGCCAGCCTGTTCCCGGCCATCCTGAAGACGGCGCGCCTCGGCTACGACGGCAAGGGCCAGGTCGGCGTCGCCGGCCGCGGCGACCTCGGCGCCGCCTTCGCCACGCTCGGCTACGTCCCGTGCGTGCTCGAGAAGCGCCTGCCGCTGGCGGCCGAGATCAGCGTCGTCGTCGCCCGCAACGCGCAGGGCGACGTGGTCCACCTGCCGGTGCAGGAGAACGTGCATGAGGGCGGCATCCTGGCCGTGACGCGGGTGCCGGCGCGGGGCGTACCGGCGGCGCGCCAGGCCGAGGCGGTGGCGCTGGCCGGGCGCCTGGCGGCGTCCCTTGCCTACGTCGGCGTGCTCTGCGTCGAGTTCTTCGTCCTGGCGGACGGTTCGCTCGTCGCCAACGAGATGGCGCCGCGGCCGCACAACTCCGGCCACCACAGCATCGATGCCTGCGACGTGTCGCAGTTCGATCTGCAGGTGCGGGCGATGACGGGTGCGCCGCTCGTCATGCCGCGCCAGCACTCCGCCGCGGTGATGCTGAACCTGCTCGGCGACCTGTGGTTCGGCGGCGGGCCGACGCCGGTCGAGCCGGCGTGGCCGGCCGTGCTCGGCCTGCCCGGCGCGCACCTGCATCTCTACGGCAAGGCCGAGGCGCGGCGCGGCCGCAAGATGGGCCACCTCACCTTGACCGCGGCGAGCCCCGACGCGGCCGAGGCGGTGGCGCGCGACGCGGCGGCGCGCCTCGGGCTGGCCCTGCCCGGCCCGGGCGGCGGCTGACGTGCGCCGCGACGGCCACGACGCCGCCGCCATCGACGAGGCCGTGGCCCGGCTCCTCGCCGGGGAGC
>NZ_JANODC010000051.1:0-8369 GCF_031412495.1 Rhizobacter sp.
TCCATGTACCAGTCGACGATCTTCGGCACGTCGGTGCGGCCTCGCGCGCCGCCGAAGGCCGAACCCTTCCACTGCCGGCCGGTGACGAGCTGGAACGGCCGGGTCGAGATCTCCGCCCCGGCCGGCGCCACGCCGATGATGATCGACTGGCCCCAGCCCTTGTGGCAGCACTCGAGCGCCTGCCGCATCGTGGTGGTGTTGCCGATGCACTCGAAGCTGTAGTCGGCACCGCCGTCGGTGAGCTGCACGATGGCGTCGACCACGTTCGGCACGCTCTTCGCGTCGATGAAGTGCGTCATCCCGAACTCGCGCGCCATCGTCTCGCGACCGGGGTTCAGGTCGACGCCGATGATCTTGTCGGCGCCGACCATCTTCGCGCCCTGGATGACATTGAGGCCGATGCCGCCGAGCCCGAACACGACCACGTTCGCGCCGGCCTCGACCTTGGCCGTGAAGATCACCGCTCCGACGCCGGTGGTGACGCCGCAGCCGATGTAGCAGACGACGTCGAAGGGCGCGTCGGGGCGGATCTTCGCCAGCGCGATCTCCGGCACGACGATGTGGTTGGCGAAGGTCGAGGTGCCCATGTAGTGCAGCAGCGGCTGGCCGTCCTTCGAAAAGCGGCTCGAGCCGTCGGGCATCAGGCCCTTGCCCTGCGTGCCGCGGATCAGCTGGCAGAGGTTGGTCTTCCTCGACAGGCAGAACTTGCACTGCCGGCACTCGGGCGTGTAGAGGGGGATGACGTGGTCGCCCTTCTTCAGCGTCGACACGCCGGGGCCGACGTCGAGCACGACGCCCGCGCCCTCGTGGCCGAGGATGGCGGGGAACAGGCCTTCGGGGTCGGCGCCGGACAGCGTGAACCAGTCGGTGTGGCAGATGCCGGTGGCCTTGACCTCGACGAGCACCTCGCCGGCGCGCGGCCCTTCGAGGTCGACGGTCTCGATGCTGAGCGGTTGGCCTGCCTTCCAGGCCACGGCGGCACGGGTCTTCATGCGGGTTGACTTTCCAGGTAAAGCGGCGGGGCCGCGGCAAGGGAGGGGGCGGAGCGGCGGATCAGGTCGGCCGCCTTCTCCGCGATCATGATCGTCGGCGCATTGGTGTTGCCGCTGACGATGCTCGGCATCACGGAAGCGTCGACCACACGCAGGCCGGCGATGCCGTGCACGCGCAGCTCGGCGTCGACGACGTCGAGCGGGCCCGGCCCCATGCGGCAGCTGCCGACCGGGTGGTAGATGGTGTCGGCATGGCCGCGGACGAAGGCCTCGATCTCGGCGTCGCTGCGCGCCGAGGCCGACGCGGCGAGCTCGCGTGCGCCGTGGCCGGCGAGCGCCGGTTGCGCCAGGATGTGCCGCATCTGCTTGAAGCCGAGCACCAGCGCATCGACGTCCTCGCGCTCGCCCAGGAAGTTCGGGTCGATGCGCGGCGCCGTGCCGGGGTCGGCGCTGGCCAGGCGCACGCTGCCGCGGCTCTTCGGCCGGAGCAGGCACACGTGGCACGAGTAGCCGTGGCCGAACACGACCTTGCGGCCGTGGTCGAGCAGCTTGCCGATGACGAAGTGCAGCTGCAGGTCGGGCCGCTCCACGTCGGGCCGGCTGTGGATGAAGCCGCCGGCTTCGGCGAAGTTGGTCGTCATCGGGCCGCGCCGGTGCCGGCGCCACTCGCGGATGCCGCGCGCGGCGTCGAACGCGCCCCGCAACGACAGGCCGAACAGGTCCTTCAGGTGCGGCGCGTCGAGGACCTGGATCACGTCGACGTGGTCGTGCAGGTTGCCGCCGACGCCGGGCAGGTCGTGCCGAACCTCGAGGCCGAGCGAGCGCAGGTGCTCGCCCGGACCGATGCCCGAGAGCATGAGCAGCTGCGGCGACTGCAGTGCGCCGGCGGCGAGCAGGACCTCGCGGCGGGCACGCAGGGGGGTCGCGACGCCGCCGACTCTCATCTCGACGCCGACGGCGCGCCGGCCCTCCAGCACCACGCGTCGGGTCTGCGCCTGCGTGATCACCTTCAGGTTCGGCCGGCCCAGGTTCGGCGTGAGGTAGGCCTTGGCGGCGCTGAAGCGCTCGCCCCGGCGATGCGTCACCTGGTAGAAGCCGACGCCTTCCTGGCGCTCGCCGTTGAAATCGGGGTTGGCCGCGTGCCCGGCCTGCCGGGCCGCCTCGACGAACAGCGAACCGAAGCGATGCGGTTGCGCGAGGTCCATGACGTTGAGCGGGCCGCCCACGCCGTGGAAGGCATCGGCGCCGCGCTCGTTGTGCTCGGCGCGCCGGAACCAGGGCAGCACGTCGGCCCAGGCCCAGCCCGGGTTGCCCGCAGCGGCCCAGGCGTCGTAGTCGGCCGGCTGGCCGCGCACGTAGATCATGGCGTTGATCGAGCTCGAGCCGCCGAGCACCCTGCCGCGCGGCTGGTAGCCGCGCCGGCCGCCGAGGCCGGGCTGCGGCACGGTCTCGAAGCCCCAGTTCGCCGACCCGGTCTGCGCCAGCACGGCGAGCCCGGCCGGGCAGTGGATCAGCACGCTCTTGTCGACGCCGCCGGCCTCGAGCAGGCAGACGCTGACCTGCGGATCCTCGCTGAGCCGGGCCGCGAGGACGCAGCCGGCGGAGCCGCCGCCGACGACGATGTAGTCGAACTCCGTTGCGGCGCTCATCGGCCGAAGGCGAGGGCGAGCGAAGTCCGGGCGACAATGCGGCGATGCATCGAAGGATTGTGCCGCGCCGGACCTGGCTCTATGTGGCCGGCGCCGTGGTCCTCACGGTGGTCGCGGTGCTGCTCGCCCTCAACCTGCTCGGCGGCGAGAAAAAGATCGAGCGCCGGCTCGAGCGCCTCTACCCGATCGAGCACCCGCAGTTCGTTCGCGACCTCGGCTTCCTGCTCGGCCCGGCGGTCGTGGGCGGCAACCGCTACCGCGTGCTGCTCAACGGCGACGCGATCTTTCCGGCGATGCTCTCCGCCATCCGCTCGGCGAAAACGTCGATCACCTTCGAGACCTACATCTACTGGTCGGGCGACATCGGCCGGGCCTTCGCCGACGCCCTGTCGGAGCGGGCCCGCGCCGGCGTCAAGACGCACGTCCTTCTCGACTGGCTCGGCAGCGTCAAGATGGACGAGGCGATGGTCGAGGAGATGAAGCGGGCCGGGGTCCAGGTCCAGCGCTTCCATCCGCCGCACTGGACGCACCTGAGCCGCTTCAACAACCGCACCCACCGCAAGATCCTCGTCGTCGACGGACGCATCGGCTTCACCGGCGGCGTCGGCATCGCCCCGGAGTGGACCGGCAACGCCCAGGATCCCGAGCACTGGCGCGACTCGCACTTCGAGGTCGAGGGGCCGGTCGTCGCGCAGATGCAGGCGGTCTTCCTCGACAACTGGATCAAGGCCTCGGGCGACGTGCTGCACGGCCCGGTCTACTTCCCGGCCATCGAGCCGGCCGGCAACGGCTCGGCGCAGATGTTCAGCAGCTCGCCCACCGGCGGCAGCGAGAGCATGCAGCTCATGTACCTGCTGGCCATCACCTCGGCGACGAAGTCGATCGACCTGTCGGCGTCGTACTTCGTTCCCGACGATCTCAGCCGTGCCGCCCTGCTCGAGGCGCTCAAGCGCGGCGTCAAGCTGCGCATCGTCGTCCCCGGCGAGCACATCGACTCGGACACCGTGCGCAGCGCCTCGCGCGCGACCTGGGGTCCGCTGCTCGCCGCCGGCGCCGAGATCGCCGAGTACCGGCCGACGATGTACCACTGCAAGGTGATGATCGTCGACGGCCTGCTCGTGTCGGTGGGCTCGACCAACTTCGACAACAGGTCCTTCCGCCTCAACGACGAGGCGACGCTGAACATCGTCGATGCCACATTCGCCCGCGAGCAGACGGCGATCTTCGAGGCCGACCTCGCCAAGTCACGGCGGATCAGCTTCGCCGAATGGAACGACCGTCCGCTGAAGGAGAGATTGCTGGAGCGGCTCGCGTCCGTGCTCGGCTCGCAGCTCTGAGGGCCTGGCGACGGCCCTGGCCGCGGCCCGGGTTCAGAGCAGCTGCTCGGGCACGAACCAACCCATCAGCATGTTGTGCACGCGCAGCCACAGGCTCGACTCCGGTTCCACGCCGAGGATCACCTCGGTGTCGCCGTCGACGGTGAGCCACTGCAGGGCCTTGGTCTTCGGATCGAGGCGGACCCGGTAGGCGCTTTCGAGCTTGCTGATGTTGATGACCCGCAGCATCTCCTTGGCAATGGCCGGGTTGTCGATGAACATGCCGAGCTCGGTGTTGGCGCTCGCCGAACGCGGGTCGAGGTTCATCGAGCCGACGAACACCTGCTTGCGGTCGATGACGGCCGACTTCGCGTGCAAACGGCCGAGCGAGTTGCCGAAGGCGCCGAGCCGCTTGGTCTTCTGCGCCCGGGTCGGGCTCAGCTCGTAGAGGTCGACGCCGGCCTCTAGGAGGGCCGGCCGGTACTTCGAGTAGCTGTTGTGGACCAGGGGCTCGTCGGTGGCGGCGAGCGAGTTGGTCATCACGGTCACCTTGACCTGTTCCTTCTGCAGGTGGCGGAACGAGGCGACGCCTTCCGGCCCCGGGATCATGTAAGGCGAGGTCAGGACCAGCTCGTTCTTGGCCTGCCACACCCGCATCATCACGCCGTTGGTGACGCTGGTCTCGAAAGCGATCTGCGGGCTCTTGGAGAGCAGCTTTTCCGGCGGGTCGGCGAACGCATGCGCGATGCCCCAGTGCAGGCCGAGCTGGCCCGTCTCCAGCTCCTCGCCGATCGGGCCGTAGCCGAGGACGTCGGTGTCCGGCGGATCGCTCGGCGGCGACATCGGCAGGCTGGCCAAGGTGGCATCGAAGGCCTTCTGCCGCGCCAGCTTGTCGCCGAGCTTCTCGCCGATCCGGTCGATCGGGTAGACGACCTCGCTGTTCCAGTAGCGGTCGAAGATCGCGGACAGCTCGGCGATGACGGCGCCCATGAGGAAGGCGTCCATGTCGACGAAGTTCGAATCGCTGCCGAGCAGGAAGTACTCGTCGGCGATGTTGCGCCCGCCGATCACCGCCATCGCGTTGTCGGCGATGAACATCTTGTTGTGCATGCGGTGATTGAGGCGGCCGAAGTCGAAGATCGAGGCGATGTACTTGCCGGCGACGCCGCCCGACCGGTTGCAGCAGAACGGGTTGAAGAGATGGACCTCGACGTTCGGGAACGAAGCCAGGCCACGCAGCAGCGCGTCGGTGTGGAAGGTGTACAGGTCGTCGACCAGGAGGCGGACCCGCACGCCGCGCAGCGCCGCGTCGCGCAACTTCGACAGCAGGAGGCGGCCGGTCCGGTCGTTCTCGATCACGTAGTACTGGACGTCGAGCGAGTGCGTCGCCCGCTCGGCCAGCTGGATCCGCGCGTCGAGCGAGAAGGCGCCCAGCGGCAGCAGGCGCACGCCCGTCTGCTCCTCGGAAGGAAGCGAGGCGCGGGCGATCTTGACCAGCGGGCTGTCCGGGTTGGACGGCAGGGCCAGCGTGTCGGTCCGGCCGACGTTTGCGGGCAGGGTGCCGCACCCGGCCAGCACCGCGGCTACGAAGCAGAGGGCGACCAGGCGACGGAGGGCGGCAGTCCAGGAAAGAAACTCGCCTGCCGGCGCGACAGGGAGCCCGTGTGCCCGGTCGCCGCGGGCCTCGAGCCTGTCGGCGTCGCCAGGGCTTCCTTTCTCGTAAGATTCCCGACCTGGACCGGAGCCTGCCATGAAGAAGTTTCTAGCGCTCATCCTGCTGTTGCTCTCGTTGTCAACGCCTTCATACGCAGCACTCGACGTCGGAGATGCTGCGCCAAACTTTACAGTGCCGGCGGCGCTCGGCGGCAAGGTATTCAAGTTCACCCTTGCCGAGTCGCTGGCCAAGGGACCGGTGGTCCTGTATTTCTTCCCGGCCGCCTTTTCGGTCGGCTGCTCCATCGAGGCGCACGAGTTCGCCGAGGCCATCGGCAAGTTCGAGGCGCTCGGCGCGACCGTGATCGGCGTGTCGTCGGACGACATCGCGACGCTCGGCAAGTTCTCGGTCCAGGCCTGCCAGGGCAAGTTCCCGGTCGCGTCCGACGAGGCCCAGAAGGTGATGAAGTCGTACGACGCCGTGATGGCGCTGCGCCCCGACTACGCGAACCGGATCTCCTACGTGATCGCGCCGAACGGCAAGGTGATCTACAACTACCAGAGCCTGAACCCGAACCGGCACGTCGAGAAGACGCTGGCGGCGCTGCGGGAATGGGACAAGTCCAGGGCCAAGTAGCCGGACCTGACGGCAGGAGGGGCGCCGAGCTCGGCTTGCCGCGGGCCCTCAGCGCGCCGGCGCGACGCGCCAGACGATGTTGCCGACGTCGTCGGCCACCAGCAGCGCCCCCGTCCGGTCGAGCGCCACGCCGACGGGCCGGCCCTTGGCCTCGCCGTCGGCGGTGAGGAAGCCGGTCAGCACGTCGAGCGGCTGGCCCGACGGCCTGCCCTCCGCGAACGGCACGAACACGACCTTGTAGCCGCTGTGCGGCCGGCGGTTCCACGAGCCGTGCTGCCCGATGAACATGCCCCGGGCATAGGCCGCCGGCAGCGACGTCCCCGCCGACCATGCCAGCCCGAGCGATGCCGTGTGCGCACCGAGCGCGTAGTCGGGCACCAGCGCGTGAGCGACGAGCTCGGGCCGCTGCGGCTGCACGCGCACGTCGACGTGCTGGCCGAAGTAGCTGTAGGGCCAGCCGTAGAAGCCGCCGTCGCGAACGGAGGTCAGGTAGTCGGGCACCAGGTCGCTGCCGATCTCGTCGCGCTCGTTGACCACGGTCCAGAGCCCGCCGCCGGGGCCCCAGGCCATCCCGTTCGGGTTGCGCAGCCCGGTCGCGAACAGGCGCTTGCTGCCGCTGGCGAGGTCGATCTCCCAGATCGCGGCCCGTCCTTCCTCGACCGCCAGGCCCTTCTCCGCGACATTGCTGTTCGAGCCGACGGTCGCATAGAGCTTGCTGCCGTCCGGGCTGGCGAGGAGGCTCTTGGTCCAGTGGTGGTTGAGCGGGCCGCCGGGCAGATCGGTCACCGGCACCGGCGGCGTGGCGACGCGGAGCGCACCCTCGGCGTAGTCGAAGCGGACGACGCCGTCGGCATTCGCGACGAAGAAGTCGCGGCCGACCAGGGCCATCCCGAACGGCGAGCGCAGCCCGTCGACGAAGACGCTTCTCGACTGCGCCGTGCCGTTCGCGTTCAGGCCGCGCAGCAGGGTGATGCGGTCGGCGCTCGGCGTGCCCGCACCGGCGCGCTTCATCACCTGCTTCATGATCCAGCCGCGGATGCCGCCGCCCTCGCGCGGCGGCGCATTCGATTCGGCGACCAGCACGTCGCCGTTCGGCAGAACGTGCAGCCAGCGCGGGTGAGCCAGGCCGCTGGCATACGCGGTCACCGCCAGCCCCGGTGCGGCGACCGGCTTGTCGCCGGCCGCCCAGCCCCGCGCCGGCGCGATGTGAACGGTCGGCAGAAGGGTCTTGCGCGGCGGCGGCAACTGCGGCGTCGGGCCGGTTCCGGCCGCGATGGGGAGGGTCGCCGACTCGCCGCAGGCAGTGACGAGCAGCGCCGCTGCGAGCGAGCACGCGAAGGTCGGCTTCATGCGTGACGCACTGGGCAAACGGCACGCCTGTCGCGGCCACGGGCGGCCCCCCGCGGCTCGGGCCCGGGGCACACTGGCGCGGCCATGAAGCAGCCGCTGTCCGACACCCGCCGTCGCTCGCTTGCCCGGCCGCTCCGCTTGTACGCGCTCGGGCACGCTGCGCTGCTTGTCGGCGCCTGGACGATGGACGCCTTCGGCTCGATGCTGCCGATGGCCCTGGCCGCGTCCGCCTGCCTGATGCGGACCGTGCCGCTCGTTCGCTACTTCATCGGTCCGGCCCCGCAACGCCGCTGAGCCGCCGTCCGTAGGAAAAAGCCGACCCGGTCGGCGCCGTTCGGACGACCCGGGGGTCCGGCCCGAGCCGCTTCGGCGCTGCCGGCCTCTCGGCCATGCTCCAGCCTCGGTTCAACCATCAGGAGTACGCATGAACACAGACAACAAGCCGATGCTCACCGGCCTCTTCCGCGATCGGGACAGCGCCGAGCGCGCCTACCAGTCGATCTCCGACCGCGGCTACCACCGCGACGACGTCAACCTGGTCATGTCGGACGAGACCCGCAAGCGGCACTTCCAGGGCGACGCCGCCGGCCGCGAGACCGAGCTGGGCACGAAGGCGGCCGAAGGCGCGGGCATCGGCGGCGCGATCGGCGGCAGCCTCGGCGCGATCGCCGCGGCGATCGCCGCGGTCGGCACGACCATCGCCCTGCCGGGGCTCGGTCTGGTGATCGCCGGCCCGCTGGCGGCCGCGATCGCCGGCGCCGGTGCCGGTGCG
>NZ_JANODC010000052.1:0-5028 GCF_031412495.1 Rhizobacter sp.
GCGTCGCGCAGGGCGGTGCGGAACTCGGGCGTGCCGGGTTTCGCCTTCTTCAGCGCCTCGCGCGCGCCCTGCTGGATGACGAGCAGCGCGTCCCAGGCGGTGGCCGCGAACAGCGAGCGCGAGTTCGGACCGTGCCGGGCCTCGAAGCGCTGGACGAAGTCGACCGCCGCCTTCTTGACCGGGTTCGAGTCGGGCAGCTGCTCGGCGACGAGAACCGGCGCCACCGTCATGAAGCCGCCGTCGAGGTCCTTGCCGCCGACGCGAAGGAAGTCGTTGTTGGCCACGCCCTGGGTCTGGTAGACCAGCCCCTTGTAGCCGCGCCGAGCGAGCTCGATCTGGGGCAGCGCGCCCGGGGTGCCGGAGGCCAGGATGTAGACCGCGTCCGAGTTGGCGGCGACGATCTTCAGCACCTGCGCCGTGACGCTGGCGTCGCTCGGGTTGTAGCGCTCGCTGGCGACGATCTTCAGGCCGCGAGCCGGCGCCGCGGCCTCGACGCCCTTGAGGAAGCCTTCGCCGTAGCTCGTCGCGAAGCCGATCGTGGCCAGCGTCCTGCCCTTGTTCTTCTGCAGGTGGTCGAGGACCAGGCCGATCGAGATGGGCTCGGTCGGCGACAGCTTGAAGGCCCAGCGCCGCGGCCCGTCCTGCGGCAGGACGATCGCGCCGCCGCCTGCCAGCGACATCACCGGCACCTGCGCCGCCCCGGCCGCCTCGACCACCGCCAGCGAAGTCGGCGTCACCGACGAGCCGATGATGATGTCGACCTTCTCCTCGCTGATGAGGCGCTGCGCGTTGCGCGCCGCGGTTGTGGTATCGGTGTTGTCGTTCAGGATGGTCAGGCGGAGCTTCTCGCCGGCGATCTCGGCCGGCCACATCTTCAGGGCCTGCTCGGCCGGGATCCCGAGCGACGCGCCGGGCCCGGTGGTGGAGACCGTGACGCCGATGTGGATGTCGGCGCGGGCCGTGGGCGCGAGGCAAGCGAGCACGACCGCCAGGCACGGAAGAAGGGAACGGGCCCGCGCTTGGGGGGTCGAAAGGGGTCGGGTCACGCTTGTCTCCTGCGAAGTTCGGGTGCATCGTCGCCCGTCCCCGCGCCGCTGTCCTCGGGAGAGTCCCGGGTGCCCGGGAAAAGGCCGCGCCTATCCTCGTTCCTCCACGTGGAGTGTTCCCATGTTCGTTCGCAATTGCTGGTACGTCATCGCCTGGGACCACGAAATCCCGCGCGACGGCCTCTTCTCGCGGACGGTGCTCGGCGAGGCGATCCTCCTGTACCGCACCGAAGGCGGCGGGATCGTGGCCCTGCGCGACCGCTGCTGCCATCGGCTGGCGCCGCTCTCCAAGGGCAGGAAGGAAGGCGACTGCGTGCGCTGCGGCTACCACGGCCTGCTTTTCGACGCGACCGGCCGCTGCGTCGAGATCCCCGGGGCCGAGACCGTCCCGGCCAAGGTCCGGGTCCAGCGCTATCCGGTGACCGTGAAGAACAAGTGGGTCTTCGTCTGGATGGGCGAGGAAGCCAAGGCCGACCGCGCCCTCCTGCCCGACAACTTCTCGTGCGACCACCCGGAGTGGGACTACGTGCCGGGCTACATGCACTACCAGACGCCGCAGGCGCTGATCTGCGACAACCTGCTCGACTTCTCGCACCTCAGCTACGTGCACGAGAAGACGCTCGGCGGCACGACGGCGATCGCCCAGGCCCGGGCGGAGATCGAGGCCGTGCCGCGCGGCATCCGCGTCACGCGGCGCGTCCACGACGTGCCGCCGCCGCCGTACTACAGGACGATCCGCGACATCGGCAGCAACCTCGACCGCTGGTTCATCTACGACTTCGTCCTGCCCGGCACCCTGCTCATGCACTCGGGCGGGCGGCCGATCGAGGACGAGGAAGGCGACATGCGCCGCGCCGTGCGCCTGCACAGTTGCCAGACGGTGACGCCCGAAACCGAGACGACGACGCACTACTTCTTCCAGCAGTCGCGGCGCGTCGAGGACGGCGACCATTCGGTCGCCGAGGCGCTCTACCGCTCGCTGCTGGTGGCCTTCGAGGAAGACCGGGCGATGATCACGGCGCAGGCCGAAGCCATCGCCGCCGACCCGGGCCACCCGATGATGCTGCTGGCGATGGACGCGGCGGTCGTCCGCTTTCGCCGGCTCGTCGCCGACATGGCGGCGGCGGAGCGGAGCCCGTCGGCGCTGCTCGAGCCGCGGTCAGGCGTCGCCGGTGCCGCGCCGCGAAGCCCGGTGGATGAGATCGGCGGTCAGCAGCTCCGTCGCGACGGAGCGGTCGAGCGGCGAGCGCGATAGGCCCGACGTGGCGTAGTGCATGTTCTCGTACAGCTCGGCCGTGGCCGGGTGGGCGCCGAGAACGGCACGCAATGCCGGCTCCGGGACGTTCGACCCGAGCACCGACGTCAGCTGGCGCACGAGGGCGCGATACTGGTCGGCGCCGACCGCGACGGGGCTCGCTTCGACCCGCTCGAGCAGGCGAGCCAGGGCGATCAGGGTTTCGAGGCGGGTCCGGAGTGAGTCGGCACGTTGAGGAGCCATGGCGGTGTCCTGGCGCCCCGGGTTGCAAGGCGATGCACAGGAACTGAGGCCGCCGCCCCGCAGTTCAAGCCCGCCGTCGTGCGTCCATCCTTGGCAGGTCCGCATCCTTTGGCCGCAGGCAAAAGAGAGGATGATGTTCAGCCGCGTCCAGGGCGTCGGCGGTGTCTTACCGCGATGTCCCGGCTTGTCCCACATCCCTCACGGCGAGGCTCGCCTAACGTGAGGCGATGTGGGCGCCGGAGGGCGCCACCCCCACCACTGCCGAGAAAGAACATGGCCACCACGACCGCTAACGCTCCCGCCACCGCCACCCCGTCGGCCGCCGACACCCTCGCCGCCAAGGCCAACGTCGCCTACCAGTCGGCGTCGCAGACCCTGCGCGAGCAGACCGATGCCGTCGCCCGGCGGGTGCAGCCGCAGATCGAGGCCCTGTCCTCGTACGCGCGCGACGAGCCCACGAAGGCGGTGCTCATGGCGGCCGCGGCCGGGGCCGCCCTCATGGGCATCGTTGCCCTCATGGTTCGCACCGGCGCCAGCCACCGCCGACCGGACATCCGCGAGATGAGTTCGGACATGGGCTCGGCGGCCGGCTCGACCCTGTCGGCGATCCGCGAGGCGGCACTCGACCTCGCCGACCGCGCGCGCAGCGTGGCCCAGGACGCGCTCGACTCCACGCACAAGCGGGCCGCCAATGCGTTGGGGGCCGGCCAGCAACGCGCCACCGACACGGTCAGCTCGGCGCAGGAGCGGGCGTCGGAGGCGATGAGCTCCGCGCAGAAGCGCGCCGCCGAAGCGGCCGAGAGCGTCAGCGACACCGTCGCCGAGGCCTGGCAGAGCCTGCGCAGCCAGGCCGGCCCGGTCGTCGACCGGCTGCGCCCGCAGCTCGAAGCCGCCGCCAACTACGCCAAGGACGAGCCGGCGCGCACCGCCCTGGGCGTCGCTGCGGCCGGTGCGGTGCTGATCGGCCTGATGGCGCTGATCCGCGGCTCCGACCACGACGCCTGACACGCCCGTTTACACGCCGGCACGAAGGGTCGTCGCTTTGCGGCGGCCTGCTCGACCGCCGGTCGGGGCCGGTTGCCCGATCGCCGCACGTCTTACACAGGCCTTACAGGTTTCGCTGACGGCCGCTGGCAGAGTCCGCCCTCGTGCTCAGGGAGACGGGTGTGAGACTTGCTCATTCGATGGCGGCCCTGGCCGCTTGCGTCATGGTGGCCTGCGGCGGCGGCAGCAGCAGCAGCGGGGTCGCCGCGAACAGCGCTGACGCCGGCGACTACCAGGCCGGCCCCGGGCCGATTGGCGGCACCGCGCTCTACAGCGACTTCCGCACCGGCCGGAAGCTGGTCCTGCACCAGCGCGACGCGCTCGCCGTCACGCCCGCCATCCTGCGCGACCGCCTGGCGACCATGGAGGTCGCCCTCGACGCCTTCGACGGCGTCTTCCTGCGCCTGCCGAACACGACCGACGCGCTCATGAAGCCGGCCGCCGTCAGCGCCGCGACCATCGCCGCCGACCTCGAGCCGCTCTACGCACTGCGGCCGACGCGGCTCAAGCACAACTTCGCCGTCGTCACCGTGCAACGCGACCTCGACGCCTTCGACGACTGGACGACGGTGCTCGCCAACCTCAGCCGCCTGGCCCGCATCGCCCGCGACGCGGGCCTGACGGGCATCGTCATCGACAACGAAAGCCCGGCCGGCCTGCGCTCGATCTACCCCTACGACGTCAAGCAGGACACGAAGTCGGTCGAGGAGTACCACGAGGCGACACGGCGGGTCGGCCGGATGCTCATGCAGGCGATCGCCATCGACTTCCCGGACGCCGTGGTCGTCGTCCTGCGCGGCCCGGCCGGTGCCGAGCCGAAGACGCCGTCGAACCTCGTGAACTGCGAGTCGCGCGATCCGAACCTGGTGTACGTGGAAGCGCCCTGCGGCCCGACCGCAGCGACGCTGCTTGGCTCCTTCTTCGCCGGCTTCGTCGAAGGCAAGGGCGCTCGCACGCTCCTCGTCGACGGCGGCACCGACTACGGCCTGCGCACGGCCGAGCAGTTCGCGGCCGCGGCGACCTGGCGCAAGACGACGCTGGCGTCGGCGGCAACCGCGAGCCAGTTCATCCCCGACACGCTGCGCGACGCCTGGCCCCTGGCCGTAACGGCCTCGTTCGGCTTGCGCGAGCTCGACGGCGCGCACGGCAACCTGCTGCCGAACGATCCCGCCCTCTTCGCCGGCACCGTGCGCGCCGCGCTCGTCGCCGCGGACACCTTCGCCTGGGCCTCGTTCAACACCGTCGACATGACCCAGGTCGTGGCCAGCAACCCCTGGGCGACGGCAGCGCGGCGCGGCAAGGCCGCCGCCCTGTCGCCGACCATGCGCCTGGCCTCCTCCGCGCCGGGCAGCGGCACCGGCCTGATGGCGCAGTACTTCGGGCAGATCGACGAGTCGGAGCTGGCGCAGACGATCGTCGACCCCTACATCGACAACGTGT
>NZ_JANODC010000053.1:0-10484 GCF_031412495.1 Rhizobacter sp.
GATGGGCGCCGAGCTGTCGGCGATCATCACCTTCACCGTCTTCGAGGCCGCCTACTACTCGGAGATCATGCGCGCCGGCATCCAGTCGGTGCCGAAGGGCCAGGTCAGCGCCGGCTACGCGGTCGGCATGACCTACGCCCAGTGCATGAAGCTCATCGTGCTGCCGCAGGCGTTCCGCAACATGCTGCCGGTGCTGCTCACGCAGACCATCATCCTTTTCCAGGACACCTCGCTCGTCTACGCCATCGGCGCCTACGACCTGCTCAAGGGTTTCGAGGTCGCGGGCAAGAACTTCAACCGGCCGGTCGAGACCTACCTCGTCGCCGCCGTCGTCTACTTCGTCATCTGCTTCAGCCTGTCGATGCTCGTGCGCCAACTGCAGAAGAGAATCGCCATCATTCGCTGACGGCAGCGGTCGGCAGCGTCAGAGAGCGGCAACAACATGATCGACATCAAGAACGTCTCGAAGTGGTACGGCAGCTTCCAGGTGCTGACCGACAACACGACCACCATCCGCAAGGGCGAGGTGGTCGTGGTCTGCGGGCCCTCGGGTTCCGGCAAGTCGACGCTGATCAAGACCGTCAACGCCCTCGAGCCGTTCCAGAAAGGCGACATCGTCGTCGACGGAATTTCGCTCAAGGACCCGAAGACGAACCTGCCCAAGCTGCGCTCCCGCGTCGGCATGGTGTTCCAGCACTTCGAGCTGTTTCCGCACCTCACGGTGACGCAGAACCTGACGCTGGCGCAGATCAAGGTGCTCAACCGCAGCCAGGACGACGCCCTGGCGCGCGGCCTGAAGATGCTCGACCGCGTCGGCCTGATGGCGCACAAGGACAAGTACCCTGGCCAGCTCTCGGGCGGCCAGCAGCAGCGGGTGGCGATCGCGCGCGCGCTCTCGATGGACCCGATCGTCATGCTCTTCGACGAGCCGACGTCGGCGCTCGACCCGGAGATGGTCGGCGAGGTGCTCGACGTGATGGTGCTGCTCGCCAAGGAAGGCATGACGATGATGGTCGTCACGCACGAGATGGGCTTCGCGCGCAAGGTGAGCCACCGGGTCATCTTCATGGACGCGGGCAGGATCGTCGAGGACTGCACGCGCGACGAGTTCTTCGGCGATCCGGACGCCCGCTCACCGCGGGCCAAGGATTTCCTCTCCAAGATCCTCCAGCACTGAGCCCGCGAGCGCCTTCGCCGCCGCGGCGGCGACAATCGGCGATGGTTTCCGAGCTGACGATTGTTCGCCCCGACGACTGGCACCTGCACGTCCGCGACGGCGCTGCGCTGCAGGCGGTGGTGCCGCACAGCGCGCGCCAGTTCGCGCGGGCGGTGATCATGCCGAACCTGCGCCCGCCGGTGGTCGATGTCGAGCAGGCGCTGGCCTATCGCGACCGCATCCTGGCGGCGGTGCCGCACGGGCTCGACTTCCAGCCGGTGATGACGCTGTACCTCACGGACGCCACGCCGCCCGCCGAGATGCGCCGCGCCCGGGCGGCCGGCGTCGTCGCCATGAAGCTCTACCCTGCCGGTGCGACCACGAACAGCGCCGCCGGCGTCACCGACCTTCGCCGGACCTACCCGACCCTCGAGGCAGCCCAGCGCGAAGGCATCCTCCTGCTGGTGCACGGCGAGGTCACCGATCCCGAGGTCGACGTGTTCGATCGCGAGGCGGTGTTCATCGATCGCCATCTCGCGCCGCTGCGTCGCGACTTTCCGGAGCTCAGGATCGTTCTCGAGCACATCACCACCCGCGAAGGCGCGCAATACGTCGCCGAGGCGGGTTCACACACGGGGGCCACCATCACCGCGCACCACCTGCTCCACAACCGCAACGCTATCTTCAGCGGCGGCATCCGGCCGCACCACTATTGCCTGCCGGTCCTCAAGCGCGAGACGCACCGCGTCGCGCTGGTCGCCGCCGCGACCTCCGGCAGCGGCCGCTTCTTCCTCGGCACCGACAGCGCTCCCCATGCCGCGCTTTTGAAGGAGAACGCGTCGGGGTGCGCCGGCTGCTACACCGCGTTCAGCGCGCTCGAGCTCTATGCGGAAGCCTTCGATCGTGCCGGTGCACTCGACAAGCTGGAAGGCTTCGCGAGCACCGCCGGCGCCGACTTCTACCGCCTGCCCCGCAACGCTGGGACCGTGACCTTGCGCCGCGAGGATTGGACCCTCCCCGACGAGCTGCCCTTCGGCGAGACGGTGGTCAAGCCGCTCGGCGGCGGCGAGACCCTGCACTGGCGCCTGGCCGGCGGATCGGTGGTCGCATGATCGACCGCCAACGCATCGCCCTCCTGATCGACGCGGACGGCATGTCGCTCGAGGTCATCGGCGGCGCCATCGAGCTCATCAAGACGCGCCACGGCGCCATCCACATCCGCCGCTGCTACTGCAGCGCCGACTTCGCGACCAAGAACCTCGCCTTCCTTCGTGAACACGGCATCCGGGCGATGGTGAACGCGACCAGCGGCAAGAACTGCACCGACATCGCCCTGGCGATCGACGCGGTCGAGCTCTGCGGCGCCGAGGCTCCCGGCGTGGTGGTGATCGTCGCCTCGGACTCCGATTTCGCGCCGCTGGTCATCCACCTGCGCGAGCGCGGCTGCCGGGTCGAAGGCATCGGCCAAGCCGGCAAGACCGGCGGAGAGACGCCGCGCATCTACGACGAGTTCGTCGACTTGCCGCAGGGCCGCCGGGCAGCAGTCGGTGCGGGCGCGGGGGGCGCTGCGGTGCGGCCGGCCCGGGCCCCGGGCCGGAGGGTGGTCGAGCGCTCGCCGACGAACCCGCGCCAGGCTCCGAACCCACGTCGGCCGGCCGCACCGGCGGCGCGCGCGGCACCGCCGCTGCCGGAAGACCTCGCGGCCTGGCTCGACTTGATTCCGGCGCTCGCATCGGGCGACCCCGTCGAGCTGAACGTCGCTGCCGAGGCGCTCCGCAAGGCCGGGCTGCTGTCCAAAGGTGCTTCCTCGACGAAGCTCTTCAGGAAGTACCCGGACGAACTCGTCCTCCTTCCGGCCAGCCGGCCGAACTCCGTGCAGTACCGGCGCGGCCGGGCCAGCAACAACCGGCCATGAAAAAAGGCGGCCCCGTCGCCGGGGCCGCCTTTTCTTGCGGAGCACTCATCGAGCGCCCCAGGGAGATGCTTACTGCTTCTTCGGCACGTCGGCTGCGGCCGGCGCAGCTTCGCCAGCCGGGGTCTTGACGGCGGCCTTGGTCTCCGACTTGCGCTCTTCACGGCTCTTCATCGTGCCCGACTTCCGGGCCGCGGCTTCCGCCTTCGGGTCGATCTGTCCGGCCGGCCTCAGATCGCCGGTGGAAGCGGCAGCCTTGGTGTCGTCCTTGCGCTCGGCGCGGGTCTTGGTGGACATCGGCGCAGAGGCGCCGAGGTTCGGCGTCGCTTCGCCCGGCTTGGCCTTGGCGCCGGTTGCAGCTTCGGCCTTCACGTCGGCGCGCGCTGCGGGAGCGGCGCTCTGGGCCAGGGCGGCCTGGGAGAAGAGGGCGACTGCGGCGGCGACAGCACTCAGAGCGAGTTTCGTGTTCATTGATATCTCCTGATCATTGCATTGAGGATGGGGCATTTCACGAAGTCGCCGCTCGGGAAAACGCAGTTCAGGAGCGAGACTTGACATGAAAACGCGGCAACAGCGGATCGGTTGACGCAAGCGAGAGCGGCGCTCATGGCCCCGCAACCGTGCAGTCTACCCGCTATCGGCCGTTTTCAAGCGCACTGCGCAGCGTTGCCATCCAGTGTCGCGCCGGCGAAACGGTGCCGGGACGTTCGCCCGATAATTCATGCGTGAAGCGAGCCAGACCGCCGCTGGGGCCGCTTTCGGGCGGCGCTGGAGGAAGGTCCGGACTGCACAGGGCGGCGTAGCAGCCAACGGCTGTCCACCGCGAGGTGAGGATCAGAGCAACAGAGACGAGTCGGCCGCAGCCGCAAGGCGGCGGCCGGGTGAAACGGGCAATCTCTACGCGCAGCAATACCAAATAGGCCGGCGTCGGCCTCGGGTCTCGGCCCGGGCCTGGAAGTGTGGCTCCGCACGAGCCGGCGGGTAGGTAGCACGAGCCGGGCAGCGATGCCCGGCCCAGAGGAATGGCGGTCACGGGCGCCGCGCTGCAAGGCGCGGCGCTTGCACAGAATCCGGCCTATCGGCTCGCTTCACACATTTTCCGAGCTATGCCAGTCCCGGCATGGCTGCATCGAGCACCCTTGAATCCCGACGCAAGAACGATCTGGCAAGCGCCGACGTGGGCCCTGGCCGTCCTCCTCGCTTGCCTGGGGATGCTCGGTCCCTTCTCGATCGACACCTACCTGCCCGCGTTCACGGGCATCGGCCGGGCGATCGGCGCCTCGCCGGTCGAGATGCAGCAGACGCTCTCGGCCTACCTGTTCGGGTTCGCCGTCATGAACCTGTTCCACGGCGCCCTGTCGGACAGCCTCGGCCGTCGGCCGGTCGTGCTCGTCGACCTGGCGATGTTCACCCTGGCCTCGGCGGGCTGCGCGCTGTCGCAGCACATCGGCGCGCTCGTCTTCTTCCGCGCCCTGCAGGGCATGTCGGCGGGGGCCGGGATCGTCGTCTCGCGGGCGGTGATCCGCGACATGTTCCCGCCCGCCGACGCGCAGCGCGTGATGTCGCAGGTGACGATCTACTTCGGCGTGGCGCCGGCGATCGCGCCGATGATCGGCGGCTTCCTCTTCGTCCACGCCGGCTGGCATTCGATCTTCTGGTTCCTGACCGGCATCGGCGTGCTGCTGTTCGTCGCCAACTGGAAGCTGCTCCCGGAAACCCTGCACGCCAGCGAGCGGCAGCCCTTCAACGTCCGCAACCTCATGAGCGGCTACTGGAGCCTGGCCAGCGACCCGCGCTTCTTCACCCTCTGCCTGGCCAGCGGCATCCCGTTCAACGGCATGTTCCTGTACGTGCTGTCGACGCCGGTCTTCCTCGGCGAGGTGCTGCAGCTGGCGCCCGAGCAGTTCTTCTGGTTCTTCGTGCTCAGCATCGCCGGGATCATGAGCGGCGCCTATCTCTCGGGGCGCATGGCCGGCCGGGTCAAGCCGTCGCGGCAGATCCGCTACGGCTTCCTCATCATGGCCGCCGTGTCGGTGCTGAACCTGGGGCTCAACCTGCTGTTCGAGGCCAACGCCTGGTGGGCGCTCCTGCCGATCGCGATCTATTCCTTCGGCTGGGCCATGATGGTCCCGGTCGTCACCCTGCTGGTCCTCGACCTGGTGCCCGAGCGCCGCGGCATGGCCTCGTCGTTCCAGGCCTGCGTCGGCAGCGTCGCGAACGGGCTGGTCGCCGGCGTGATCGCGCCCCTGGTCATGCACTCCGCCGTGGGACTCGCGGCGACGTCGCTCGGCCTCATGAGCATCGGCATCGTCTCGTGGCTGTGGGTCAAGCCCAGGCTGCGCTCGATGCTGGCGGCTCGCGATGCGCCGACCTGAGCGGGCCCGGGTCCGGATCGCGGAACGATCCGCGCCACAATCGGCGCATGCTCGTGCTGCTGGCCGGACTCGCGATCTTCCTCGGCGTTCACTGCGTGTCCATCGTGGCGCCGGGGTGGCGTGCGGCCCAGGTGGCGCAGCGCGGCGAACGGGCCTGGAAAGGGCTGTACTCGATCGCGGCAGCCGTCGGCCTGGCGCTGATCGTGGTCGGCTATGGCATGGCGCGGCAAGCCCCGGTCGTTGTCTACACGCCGCCGGCCGGGCTCCGCCACCTCGCCCTGGCCCTGATGCTTCCCGTGTTTCCGCTCCTCTTCGCAGCGTACCTGCCCGGGCGCATCCGCCGCGCCGCCCGCCATCCGATGCTGCTCGCGGTCAAGCTCTGGGCGGCGGCGCACCTGCTTGCCAACGGGACCGCGGCCGACCTGCTGCTGTTCGGCGGCTTCCTGGCCTGGGCGGTCGTCGACCTGATCTCGGTCAAGCGGCGCCCCGCGGCCGAAGTGCACGCAGTACCGGCGGCGGCGGCCCGGCCGGCGAACGATGCCATCGCCCTGATGGGCGGCCTGCTGGTGTACGTCCTGTTCATCGCCGGCGGCCACCGCTGGCTGACCGGCGTGTCGCCGCTGGCCTGATCCCTTGCGATCAACCGGGACGCCATGCCGCCCATCGCCCCGGCCCGGGGCCCCTGCTTCGATGTGGCGCCGTTTCGCCTCAGCGGCACCGTCTACGGCAGCCTGCTGAACAGCCGGGCGGCCCTCGCCGCGCTCGGCGCGGCCGTGCAGCAGCCGCCCTACCAGGCCGCGCCGAAGGGCGCCGTCCTGTACCTGAAGCCGCCGAACACGATCGTGGGCGCGGGCGATGTCGTCCTCGTCGACGGCGAGGTGCCGGAGCTCGAGGCGGCGGCGCAGCTCGGCATCGTCGTCGGCCGCACGGCGTGCGGCGTGCGCGAAGCCGAGGCGCTGGCGCATGTGGCCGGCTACATCGTCGTCGTCGACTTCAGCGTTCCGCACGCGAACTACTTCCGGCCGCAGGTGCGCTTCAAGGCGCGGGATGCGTCGTGTGCCCTCGGGCCGGCCGTCGCAGCGGCGGCCCGCATCGCCGATCCCGACGCGCTCGGCATCCGCGTCTCGATCGACGGCCGGCTGGTCCAGCAGGGCAGCACCGGCGACCGGGTGCGTACCGCAGCGCGGCTGATCGTCGACGTCACCGAGTTCATGACGCTTGCGCCCGGCGACATCCTGATGACCGGCGCCCTGCCGGACGCGCCGCGCGTGCGCGCCGGCGCGCACGTCGAGGTCGAGATCGACGGCCTCGAGCGACTCGACGTTCGGGTCGCCCGGGCCGGCGAGGGTGTGTCGTGAAGCGCGCCCGCGTCGCCTACGCCGGCGCCATCCACGAGGCGACGCCGTCCGGCAGCGACGAGACCCGGCTGCGCCTGGCCGACGGCCGCGTCGTCGACGCCGACGCCGTCGTGTGGCTGCCGCCGTTCGACGTCGGCACCGTCATCGCACTCGGCCTCAACTACGCCGACCACGCCCGGGAGCTCGCGTTCAAGGCGCAGGACGAGCCGCTCGTCTTCCTGAAGGGACCGGGCACGCTGCTCGGTCACCTGGGGCAGACGCGGCGACCGACCGACGCCACCTTCATGCACTACGAGTGCGAGCTGGCGGTGGTGATCGGTCGCCGGGCGCGCCGCGTCGCACGCGCCGACGCGCAGGCCCACGTCGCCGGCTACACCGTCGGCAACGACTACGCGGTCCGCGACTACCTCGAGAACTGGTACCGGCCGAACCTGCGCGTCAAGAACCGCGACGGCGGCACCGTGCTCGGGCCCTGGCTCGTCGACGCCGACGCCGTCGCCTGGCCGCCGCGGCTCGGGCTGCGCACCTTCGTCAACGGGCGCCAGACGCAGCGCGGCAACACCGGCGATCTGGTCTTCGACATCGCCTTCCTGATCGAGTACCTAAGCCGTTTCATGACGCTTTCGCCGGGCGACGTGATCCTGACCGGCACGCCCGAGGGCGTCGTCGACGTCGGCGTCGGCGACGAGGTGGCGTGCGAGATCGACGGCATCGGTCGCCTCGTCAACCGCATCGTCGGCGACGACGTGTTCGGCCGTTCGGCCGCGCATTCCGCTCCGACCCCGCCCGCCGCGCCCGGGAGGCCCGCATGAGGATCCGGCACCTGATCGACGGCCGATCCGTCGAGAGCAGCGACTGCTTCGAGACCGTCGACCCGGCGACGCAGGAAGTGCTCGCCGAGGTCGCCCGCGGCGGCGCGGCCGAGGTCGACGCGGCCGTGGCGGCGGCGCGGGCCGCGTTCCCGGCCTGGGCGGCGACGGCACCGGCCCGCCGCGCCGCCGTCATGCGCAAGCTCGGCGATCTGATCGCCGCCGACGTGCCGGCGATCTCGGAGACCGAGACGCGCGACACCGGCCAGGTCATCGCCCAGACCAGGAAGCAGCTCGTCCCGCGCGCCGCCGACAACTTCCACTACTTCGCCGAGATGTGCGTCCGCGTCGACGGCCACACCTACCCCACGCCGACGCACCTCAACTACACGTTGTTCCACCCGGTCGGCGTCTGCGCCCTGATCTCGCCCTGGAACGTGCCGTTCATGACCGCGACGTGGAAGGTCGCGCCGTGCCTGGCCTTCGGCAACACCGCGGTCCTGAAGATGAGCGAGCTGTCGCCGCTCAGCGCGGCCCGGCTCGGCGAGCTGGCGCTCGAGGCCGGCGTTCCCGCCGGCGTGCTGAACGTCGTGCACGGCCACGGCGCCGAGGCCGGGGAAGCGCTCGTCGCCCATGGCGACGTGCGCGCCATCTCCTTCACCGGCTCGACGCGGACCGGCAACCGCATCGTGCGGACGGCCGGCCTGAAGAAGTTCTCGATGGAGCTCGGCGGCAAGAGCCCGTTCGTCGTCTTCGCCGACGCCGACCTCGAGCGCGCCCTCGACGCCGCCGTCGTCATGATCTTCTCGAACAACGGCGAGCGGTGCACGGCCGGCTCGCGCATCCTCGTCCAGCGACCGATCTACGACGAGTTCGCGCGCCGCTTCGCCGAACGCGCGTCGCGAATCTCCGTCGGCGATCCGATGGACGAGAAGACGATCGTCGGGCCGATGATCAGCCGCGCCCACCTCGAGAAGGTGCGCAACTACATTGCGCTCGGCGGCGAGGAGGGCGCGACGCTGCTCTGCGGCGGGCTCGACCGGCCGGGCGTGCCGGACCGCGTTCGCGACGGCAACTTCGTCGTGCCGACCGTGTTCGGCGACGTGCAGAACCGGATGCGCATCGCCCAGGAGGAGATCTTCGGCCCGGTCGCCTGCCTCATCGCCTTCGAGGACGAAGCCGACGCGATCGCCCAGGCCAACGACGTCGCCTACGGCCTGTCGAGCTACGTCTGGACCCGCGACATCGGCCGCGCCCATCGCGTCGCCGCCGCCATCGAGGCCGGCATGTGCTTCGTCAACAGCCAGAACGTGCGCGACCTGCGCCAGCCCTTCGGCGGCACCAAGGCGTCGGGCACCGGCCGCGAAGGCGGCACCTGGAGCTACGAGGTGTTCTGCGAGCCGAAGAACGTCTGCGTGTCCATCACCGACCATCACATTCCGAGATGGGGTGCGCCGTGAGCCTCTACGCGACGCAGAAATTCCTGTTCAAGCTGAACCGCGACGAGGCGGTGCAGAAGCGGTTCCGCGAGAGCCTGCCCGAGCTGCTGAACGACTACGAGCTCGACGCCGAGGAGCGCGAGGCGATCCTCGCCGGCGACATCGGCAAGCTCTACGTCCTCGGCTGCAACGGCCAGCTGCTGATGCACTTCGCGGCGCTGCTCGGGATGGCCTGGGCCGACTACATCGAGTCGATGCGAGAAGGCGTGCGCCGCTACGGCCGGGTCCGCGCCGGGATCTATGCGATGACGACGTCGACCGACGACAAAGTGGCGGGCGTGTGAGATGGCACTGACGCGTCGGCGGACGCTGTGCATCGTTGCCGCTTGCCTGGCAGTTCCGCTGGCCGGCATCGCCCAGACACGCCGGGTCCGCGTCGGCTTTCTCGGCGGCATCTCGCCCGATGCGAGTGCCCTTCGCACCGCGGTCGACCCGTTCCGGCAAGCCTTGCGCGAACTGGGCTACGTCGAAGGGCAGAACCTCGAGATCCACTTCCGCTGGGCCGAGGGTCAGCCCGACCGATTGCCTGGCCTTGCCGCGGAGCTGGTGCGGCTCGAGCCCGACGTCATCGTCACCATGGGCCCGGCCCCGGCCTTTGCTGCCAAACGCGCGACGACGACGATCCCGATCGTGGCAGCGGTGGTGGATACCCCGGTCGAGAACGGCCTGGTGGCCGACTTCGTGCGTCCCGGCGGCAACGTGACCGGGATCAGCTCGCTCGGCGGCGAGGTCTTCGCCAAGCGGCTGCAACTCCTGAGGGAGCTCGTGCCGTCGACGCGTCGCGTCGCTGTCCTCGTGAATCCCGCGACCCTTTCCCGCGCTCTCTTCGACAAAGGGTTGCCGGACGTCGAGCGAAGTCTGGGCGCGCCGATCCGGGTGTTCGAGGCACGCACGCCGGATCAACTCGAGGGCGCCTTCGACGCGATGAAGCGCGACGGCTGCGACGGCATCCTCGTGTTCGCAGACGCCACCTTCTGGGCCCATCGCGCACGCATCCACGAGCTGCTGGCCCGCCACCGCTTGCCGGCGGTCATGGGCGGTCGCGACTGGCTGCAAGGCGGCGGGCTGGCGTCGTACCAGGTCGACTTTCCGCCGATCTTCAGGCGCGCTGCAGCCATGGCCGACGCCATCGCCAAGGGCGCCAGGCCGGCGGTGACGCCGTTCGAGCAGGCGACCAAGCTCGAGCTCGTCATCAACCTGAAGTCGGCCCAGGCGCTGGGGATCACGGTGCCGCACTCGCTCCTGGTCTCGGCCGACGAGCTGATCCGTTGACGTCGCGATGAGCCTCGTCTTCGCCGGCGTCTGCAGCCACGCGCCAGGGATCACCGGTCGCGCCCATCTCGCCGATGCCGCCCGGAAGGACGCGCTCCACGCC
>NZ_JANODC010000054.1:0-10975 GCF_031412495.1 Rhizobacter sp.
CAGACGCTTCGTGGTCGAAAGCCTGCGTGGACGCCTCCTGCGCGTGCGCGGCATGGCCGCCGGCATCGCCGTGCACCGGGCCGCAGGCGGCCATCGTCGCCGCCGCCAGGCCCTGCAGCGGCAGGGCCAGCGTCAGCAACAGCACCCAGGCGAATCGGAGCACGCGCGACATGGCCGGGAGCTAGGCGAGGGCCTCGTCGAGCACCTCGATCCAATGCCGCACCGGGGTCGTGGTTCCGCTCTGCAGGTGCTGGATGCAGCCGATGTTGGCCGAGACGATGACCTCGGGCGCGAGTTCGGCGAGGTGGCCAAGCTTGCGGTCGCGCAGGGCCGTCGCCAGCTCCGGATGCAGCACCGAATAGGTGCCGGCCGAGCCGCAGCACAGATGCGCCTCGTTCAACGCAACGCGGATCTCGAAGCCGAGCGCCGCGAACGCCGCTTCGACGCCGCCGCGCAGCTTCTGACCGTGCTGCAAGGTGCACGGAGGATGGAAGGCAAGGCGGGGCAGTCGAGGCCGTGACGTGCCAAGTGCTTCGACGATGTCGGGCAGCAGCTCGGACACGTCGCGGGTCAGCTCGGCGACGCGGCGCGCCTTGTCGGCGTAGGCGGGGTCGCGCGCGAGCGAACGGCCGTACTCCTTGACGGTGACGCCGCAGCCGGAGGCGTTCATGACGATCGCCTCGACGGCGCCGGTCGAGACCAGCGGCCACCAGGCGTCGATGTTGCGGCGCATGTGCGCGTGCGCGCCGGTGTGGTCGTCGAGGTGCAGGCGGATCGCGCCGCAGCAGCCGGCTTCGTCGGCGACCAGGGTCTGGATGCCGGCGCGGTCGAGGACGCGCGCCGTGGCGCTGTTGATGTTGGGCATCATCGCCGGCTGCACGCAACCCATCAGCATGAGCACCTTGCGCGGGTGCTCGCGCGTCGGCCAGCGGTGCGCCGCCGCTCCCGCCGCAGCCGGAACCTTCGCCTTCAGGACGCCGGGCAGCACCGGGCGGACCATCTGGCCCGCCTTCATCGCCGGTGCGAACAGCGGCGAGGTGAGGCCCTCCTTCAGCGCCCATCGCAGGGCCCTTTCGCCGGCCGGCCGTGGCACGCGCTCGTCGACGATCCTGCGACCGATCTCGACCAGGTTGCCGTACTGCACCCCCGAGGGGCAGGTGGTCTCGCAGTTGCGGCAGGTCAGGCTGCGGTCGAGGTGGAGCTGGGTCGAGCGCGTGGGCGCCTCGCCCTCGAGGACCTGCTTGATCAGGTAGATGCGGCCGCGCGGGCCGTCGAGCTCGTCGCCGAGCAGCTGGTAGGTCGGGCAGGTCGCGGTGCAGAAGCCGCAGTGCACGCACTTGCGCAGGATGGCCTCGGCTTCGATCGCGTCGGGGGTGCCCGCGAATTCCGGGGCGATGTTCGTCTGCATGCGGTGGCGGCGGGTGCGGGTCAGAGGCCGGGGTAGAGCCGGCCCGGGTTGAGGACGCCCTTTGGATCGAAGGCGTGCTTCAGGCGTTCATGGATTCTTTTCAGCGGCGGCGACAAGGGCGCGAACACGCCGGCCGACTTGTCGCGGCTGCGGAAGAGGGTGGCGTGGCCGCCGGCGGCCGCCGCCGCATCGCGGACCGACGCCGCCGGCAGCGACGTGACCAGCCAGCGCTGCGCGCCATGCCACTCGATCAGCTCGTCGCCGGCGAGGCCGAGCACCGGCGCCGTCTGCGGCAGCGACAGCCGCCAGAGGGCCGCGTCCTGGTGCTCGATGGCGTCCTCGGCGGCGGCGAAGAACGGGTCGGTCTGGTCGCGCAGGCTGTTCCAGAACGGCGCCGCCGCATCTGCCGCGATCGGCTCGCCGCCGAGCGCCGGCAGGGCTTCGCCCACCGACGCCACCGAGCCGCGCAGGCGGATCACGAGGTTGCCGTTCCACCAGGCGCTGGCATCGATCGGCAGCGGCCGGCCGCCCCACCCGTGCAGCCGGCGCAGCGCCTCCTGCGGCTTGAGGTCGAAGCGCAGCGTGGCCTCGGCCTCGGCCTTCGGCAGCACCTTCAGCGACACCTCGACGATGACGCCGAGGATGCCGAGCGAACCGGCGACCAGGCGCGAGACGTCGTAGCCGGCGACGTTCTTGATGACGCGGCCGCCGAAGCGGAGCAGCTCGCCGCTGCCGTTGAGGAGCGCCAGGCCGAGGACGTGGTCGCGCACCGAGCCGGCGACCGCCCGAGATGGCCCGGCCAGACCGGCGGCGACCATGCCGCCCACTGTCGAGCCAGGCCCGAAGCGCGGCGGCTCGAAGGCCAGGCATTGGCCCTTGGCGGCGAGCTGCGTCTCGAGGTCGGCGAGCGTCATGCCGCCCGGCGCGGTGACGACGAGCTCGGTCGGCTCGTGCTCGGCCCAGCCGCCGAGGGTGCGCGTGTCCAGCGGCTCGCACGACGCCGGCACGGCTTCGCCGTAGAAGTCCTTTGTGCCGCCGCCGCGCACGGCCAGCTTCTGCCCGGCCGCGCCGGCCTTGCGGATGCGCTCGGCGAGCGCCTCGACCGCCTCGTTCACGTCGGCCGCTTCTCAGTACCGCGGCAGCTCGGCGAACGGGAGCAGGCCGCGCTTGACGTGCATGCGGCCGTACTCGGCGCAGCGCGACAGGGTCGGGATGACCTTGCCCGGGTTGAGGCCGCCTTGCGGATCGAAGGCTGCCTTGAGGGCGAGCATCTGCGCCCGCTCGGCCGACGAGAACTGCACGCACATCGACGCCAGCTTCTCGATACCGACGCCGTGCTCGCCGGTGACGGTGCCGCCCATCTCGACGCTGAGCTCGAGGATCTCGGCGCCGAAGCGCTCGGCCCGGTGCAGCTGATCGGCGTCGTTGGCGTCGAACAGGATCAGCGGGTGCAGGTTGCCGTCGCCGGCATGGAAGACGTTGACGCAGCGAAGGGCGTGCTTCTTCTCCATCTCGCCGATGGCGATCAGCATGTCGGCCAGGCGCCGGCGCGGGATCGTCGAGTCCATGCACATGTAGTCGGGGCTGATGCGGCCGCTCGCCGGAAAGGCGTTCTTGCGCCCGCTCCAGAAGCGCAACCGCTCGGCCTCGCTGGCGCTGACGGCGACGCGCGTCGCGCCGCAGCGCTGCAGCACCGCGACCATGCGGCCGATCTCGTGCTCGACCTCGGCCGGCGTGCCGTCGCTCTCGCAGAGCAGGATCGCGGCGGCGTCGAGGTCGTAGCCGGCGTGGACGAAGTCCTCCACCGCCGCGGTCATCGGCTTGTCCATCATCTCGAGCCCGGCCGGGATGATGCCGGCGGCGATGATCGCGGCGACCGCGTCGCCGGCATGGCGCACGTCGGCGAAGCTGGCGACGATGCAGCGCGCCGTCTGCGGCTTCGGCAGCAGCTTGACCGTGACCTCGACGGCGACGGCGAGCATGCCTTCGCTGCCGACGACGACGCTGAGCAGGTCGAGCCCGGGCGCGTCGAGCGCGTCGGCGCCGAACTCGACCGGCTCGCCTTCGGCGGTGAAGCCGCGCACCTTGAGCACGTTGTGCAGCGTGAGGCCGTACTTGAGGCAGTGCACGCCGCCCGAGTTCTCGGCGACGTTGCCGCCGATCGTGCAGGCGATCTGGCTGCTCGGGTCGGGCGCGTAGAACAGGCCGAGCGGCGCCGCCGCCTCGCTGATGGCCTGGTTGCGGACGCCGCTCTGCACCGTCGCGGTCCGCGCCAGGGCGTCGTTGCGAACGATGCGGTTGAACTTGGCCAGGCTCAGCGTCACGCCGAGGGCGTGCGGCAGGGCCCCGCCCGAGAGGCCGGTGCCGGCACCGCGCGCCACCACCGGCACGCCGAGCCGGTGGCAGCTGCGCAGGACCGCGGCGACCTGCGACTCGCTTTCCGGCAGGGCGACGACGAGCGGCTTCTCGCGGTAGGCGGTGAGGCCGTCGCACTCGTACGGCCCGGTGTCCTCGGCCGTCCAGAGCAGGGCATGCGCGGGCAGGGCACTGCCCAGCGCGTGCACGACGTCGGCCTGGCGCCGGGCCCGGTCGACCGCGGACAGGGCTGCGCTCTCGGGCAGGGGCGCGTTCACGACGCGCCGGTCTTGCCGGCTGGCGAACGCCGGCGTTTCGATGCCGCCTTCTTCGCGGCGGGGCGCGCCTCGGCCGTGTCGCCCGACCCCGAGGCCTTGGCCGGTTTCTTCCCGACCGCGTCCATCACCGCCCGGGCCGGTGCGCTGGCGGCGTCGAGCGTCTGCTTGACGAGGCCGCCGGCCATCGCCTGCGCCGCGTCGGTCGCCGAGCCCTTCATGGCGCTGGTGGCGAGCTGGGTGAACTGGTTCGTCAGGGCGCCCCACCACTGCATCGGATCGACGGCCCGCGCCGCGCTGGCGCCGGCCTTGGCCTTCTTCGGGTCGCTCGCCCCGGCCGCGGGCGCGCCGGCGTCGCCGGGCAGCTTGATCTTGAGCGACTCGCGCAGGTCGCCCATCTGCACGTTCATCGTCTGCAGCGTCGACAGCGTCATCCGCTGCACCTCGAGCGCCTGGATCGTCGCCGCCAGCATGCGCGCGTTCTGCTCGAGCCAGAACTGCACCGTGCGCAGCTCCTCGATCCGCTTCTCGAGCTCGGCCGGGTCGAGCGTCGGCGCCACCCACTGGCCCATGCCGGGGATGGCCGAGCCGGCGTTCTTGACCAGGCTCTGCAGGAAGTCGAAGCCGGGCACCATCTTGGCGAAGCCGGTCGGGTCGTTGTTCATCGTGTCTCCTCGCCGCGGGCGTGCGATCCCGCATTCTCGGCGAGGCCCGCCCGGGCCTGGTTCAGCGCCCGAAATCGCCCTGCTCGACCTTGTAGCCGCGCTTCTTCATGAGGGCCGGCAGGCCGTGGGGGCCGATCATGTGCAGGCTGCCGATGGCCGCGAAGACCTGCTTGCCGCCGGCATGCAGCGCATCGATGCTCGCCGCGAGGCCGGGGTTGCGGTCGTCGAGGAGGCGCTTCATCGCCGCCCGGTCGCTGCGCGTGCGCAGGCAGTCGCACCACTTGGCGTAGTTGGACAGCTCGGCGTAGTTGCCTTCGACCCAGACCTTGGCGATGCGGTTGAGCATCGGCCGGGCCCGGCCGGCCTCGAGGTCCTTGAGGGCATCGTCGACGAAGGCGACGGTCTCTGTATGGGTCGGCATTTGCAGTGCCTGCATCTGCGCTTCCGGCGTCTCCAGCGAGACGACCGGCTTGCCGAGGTCGCGGGCCAGGCCGGCGAGGACCAGGTCGATGGCGTACGACGGATCGAAGCCGTCGCGTCGCGCCGCCAGCACGGTCAGCGAGGCCACCTGGAACTCGGGCGCGAACCGGCCCCAGGTCGCCGCATCGACGCACTCGACGGCCAGGCGCCGGTCGAGACGGCGCACCAGGGCCGGCGGCAGCGGTTCCGATCGTTGCGAGCCGATGCTGGCGGCCAGGCGCTGCTGGATGGCGGGGTCGAGGACGTCGAGCTCGAGGGCCAGGGTGTCGCTGCCGCGGATGGCGTCGACGATCGTCGGCCCCGGGTACATCCACTCCTGGCGCGCCGCATGGATGGTGCCGTACAGGTAGGAGCTGCGCCCGTCCTTGCTGATGCGCCACAGGAAGCCGTGGTCGCGCGCCTCGCGCATGCCGCGCTCGACGCGGTCGGCGGTGTGCACGGCGGCCTGCGGCGGGCAGGTCGTGCTCTCGTCGGCGGGCCGGGCCGGCGTCGCCGCCAGCGCCGCCGCGGCAGCGAGGAGTCCACCCAGCAACGTGCGGCCGAGCCTGCGCCGCGCGGCGGTTCGAGAAGCGGTGGTCATGGCCGGAAGCTTAGCGTTGCGCCCGAACCAAGCGCAGCCCCGTGTGCCTACCTGTTCACGATCCGCTGCCGGTGCGAAGGTCGATGCGCAGGACCCCGGCCTGCTGCTGCCACTGCAGCCGGCCGAGCACGTCCATGCCGAGCAGCGGGTTGCCGCTCAAGCCGGGCAGGGCGACGATGCGGAGGCGATCGACGCGCACGCCGCCTTCGAGCGCCAGGTCGGCGCGCGCGATCTCGCCGACGACGGTGCCGCCGGCGGTGCTCGCCCGCGCCTTGCCCTCCGTCTCGAGGCCGAGCTCGCGGGCCAGGCCGAGCGGGATCGCGGTGCCGGTGGCGCCGGTGTCGACCAGGAAGTCGACCGCCCGCCCGTTGAGCGTGCCCGGCCAGTGGTAGTGGCCGTCGGGGCCGCGGCGGATCTCGATCACCTCGCCGACGGCGCTGAAGCGCGTCTTCAGCTGCTCGTGCTGGTACCACTGGAAACCGAGGAAGACCGCCGCCCCGACGAGCAGCCAGAGGGTGACGACCTTGAAGGTGGAGGGCAGCTCGCGTTCGCTCATCGGCGGCTCAGTTGCGCACCAGCGGCGTCACCTTCTGGTCGATGGCACCGAAGATGCTCCTGCCGTCGACGGCCTTCATCTCGATCCGGATCGTGTCGCCGAAGCGCATGAACGCGGTCTGCGGGCTGCCCGTCTCGATGGTCTCGATGGCCCGCTTCTCGGCGATGCACGAGTAGCCGTGCGACCAGTCCTTGTTGCTGACGGTGCCGCTGCCGAAGATCGAGCCGGCCCGCGCATTGCGCGTCTTGCAGAGGTGGGCGATCAGCTGGCCGAAGTGGAAGGTCATCTCCTCGCCGGCGTTGCAGAGGCCGGCTCGCTGCCCGTTCCAGGTGCTCTCGAGGTCCAGGTGCAGGCGCCCGCCGTGCCAGGCCGGACCCAGCTCGTCCGGGGTCACGGCGACCGGGCTGAAGGCCGTTGCCGGCTTGCTCTGGAAGAAGCCGAAGCCCTTGGCCAGCTCGGCCGGGATCAGCATGCGCAGGCTGACGTCGTTGGCGAGCATGACGAGGCGGATCGACTCCAGCGCCTCGTCGGCCGAGGTGCCCATGCCGACGTCGCCGGTGACGACCGCGACCTCGGCCTCGAAGTCGATGCCCCAGTCCTCGCTGGCGGCGACGATGTCGTCGCGCGGCCCGAGGAAGTCGTCGCTGCCGCCCTGGTACATGAGCGGGTCGGTGCGGAAGGTCGCCGGCATCTCGGCGTTGCGCGCCCGCCGCACGAGCTCGACGTGGTTGATGAAGGCCGAGCCGTCGGCCCACTGGAAGGCGCGTGGCAGGGGCGCCATGCAGCGCCCGGGCTCGAAGGCGAAGGCGTGCCGCGCCTGGCCGTCGTTGAGCGACGCGGCGATGTCCTCCAGCTGCGGCGACAGGAAGTTCCAGTCGTCGAGCACCTGCTGCAGGGTGCGTGCGACCGTGCTGGCATAGTGGGCGCTGCCCAGGTCGCGCGAGACGACGACGAGCTGGCCGTCGCGGGTGCCGTCCTTGTACGTGGCGAGCTTCATCGTGGTGGCGTGGCGGTGAAAGGCGGAGCGCGATTGTCGACGCTGGAGATGCAGGCCGTGTCAGTGCCCTTCGGCCCCATGCGGTCCGGTGCCTCCCTGCCGCCGCCGCGGCAGCGGCGCGGGCGTGCCTTGCTCGTCGTGGCGCTGCTGGTGGCGCTCGGGCACGCGTTCCTGCTCGGCGGCGTCGGCGTGCCGGCGCCTGAGGCCGGACGCGCGGGCGGCGGGTCGCCGCTGAGCGTGCGGGTCGTGGCGGCGGCTCCGTCTCCAGAGGCGAAGGCAGTCGTCGAGGCCGCGTCTGCGGACCCCGCCCCGGCGGCCGGTCCCATCCCGCCCGTCGCTGCCCGTGCCGCGGCGCCCGCCTTGATGGCCCCGGTCCGGCGCCTGGCCCGGCGCGCACCGGAGAGCATGCGAGACGGGGTGAAGTTAGTCCCCACAAATGATCCAACGCAAGCGGGCGCTCGCTCAACTGCGGCGTCGGCTGCCGTGGACGAGCCCGGCCCCGGTGCCGACGAGCCGCAGGGGGCAACGGTCGCCGCCGTCGCCCTGCCGGCCCCTGCCGACGTCGGCGCATCCGGCGTGCCGGCAGCACCCTCTTCGACGCTGCTCCAGCCGAACGAGGAGCCGCCACCCATCTACCGCACACGCCTGCCGCCGGCGCTGACCCTGCGCTACGAAGTGCGCAGCGGCTTCCTGCGCGGCGACGGCGAGCTGCGCTGGCGGCCGCAGGGCGACACCTACAGCCTGGCCCTGGAAGCACGGGTCTCGGGGCTGACCCTGCTGCGTCAGTCGAGTGACGGCGAGCTCGGGGGCGAGGGACTGGCTCCGGTCCGCTTCCTCGACCAGCGCGCCCGTCGATCCGCGCAGGCGGCCAACTTCCGGCGCGAGGCCGGAAAGATCACGTTCTCCGGCCCGGCGACCGAGTGGCCGCTCCTGCCCGGCAGCCAGGACCGCCTCAGCTTCCTGGTCCAGCTCGCGGGCATCGCCGCCGGCGATCCGGCCTTGCTGATCGAGGGCGCGCGCATCGTCATGGTCGTGGCCGGCGCGCGCGGCGACGCGTCGGTGTGGTCGTTCCGCTGCCTGGGCCCGGAGACGATCGAGACCGGCGTCGGCACCGTCCACGCCATCAAGTTCGTGCGCGACGCCCGGTCGACATACGACACCACGGCCGAGATCTGGCTCGACCCGGCTCGCTACCACCTGCCGGCGCATGCGACCTTGCGCAACCGCAGCGGCGCCTCCGAAGTCGACCTGTTGCTGGACGGCGTCGACACGGCGCCGCCGTAGCCCGAAGGCGCCTGCCACCCCCCGGAGCCGCGGGGCAGGCACTCCGCTTGCAATCCGCTTCCAGGGCCGCACGTTGCCTGCAGGAGAAACCCATGCACATGCTTTACAACTCGGACAGCTTCGCGGTCGTGCTGTTCGAGATCGCGTCTTCGAACGGCGAGGCGACGACGCCCGAAGGGTCCGAACCGGCGCCGAGCCGGGGCGGATTCGAGATCGTGGACAAGCTCGCCCGCAAGGACATCTTCATCGAGGGTGCGGTTGCGGCGACCTTCAAGGCCGGCGTCGAGGCGCTCATGGCCGATGAGACGCCGAGCGAGGAGGACCTCGACGAGTACATCGCCGGCTTCACCTCGATGGTCTCGCAGCCCCTCGTGCTCCACTAGCTCTCCGCCCTCGCTCCGCCTCGCCTCGGCGGGGCCTCGCACACCTCAAGTCCGCCCGCTGCCCGCCGATATTGCGGTCGGGGAGCCGCGCTGAAAACGTCGCGGCCGCGTGTTCACGTGGTCTGACGGAGGGCAGCTCGGGCGATGGACTCTTCGATGCAACCGGCGATGCCGGCGGCCCTGATGCTCCTGTTGAGCCTGGGCGTCAGCACGCTGGCGGCGTATGTCGCGCTCGACCTCGCGCGGCGGGTCCGCGTCCTGCGCACGCGCTCGGGCGTCCTCTGGCTGCTCGGTGCGGCGTCGGCGCTGGCCACCGGGGTCTGGTCGTGCCAGATCATCGGCGTGGCCGCCGAGCCGGTCGGCTTCCGGCTGGGCTACGACGGCGTCGGCGCCCTCGGCGCCTGGTTCGCAGCGGTGCTGGCCGGCATGGCCGGGCTCGGCGCCGTCAGCGGCCGGGTCGCCACGTCGGCCCGGGTCGCCTTCGCCGCCTTCGCGCTGGCCATCGGAACCGTGGGCAGCCATGCCCTGGCCCTCTACCCGCTGGGCCTCCAGCCGGGCATCGAGTGGCAGGTGCTGCCCCTCGTCGGCGCCATGCTCGGCGCCGGCGGCGGCTGCATGATGGCCCTCGGCGCCTTCTTCCACGGGGGCGACCGCAGCCGGGCCGCGACACTGCCGTGGCAGGCCCTGGCCGCGGTCGTCCTCGGCATCAGCCTGGTCGGCAGCCAGCAGCTCGTCATCGGCGCCGCCGGCATCGGCCACCAGGTCGCCTCCGCGCACGCCGACCAGATCGCGTCGGCGACCCTGACCCTGCTCGCCTCGCTCGGCTCGGTGGCGCTGCTCTGCCTCGGCCTGCTCCTGTCGGTGCTCGAGGCGCGGCTGCGCCGGTCGCTGCGCCGGGCCGAGACCGAGCTGCAGCGGCGCACGTTCCGGGACGCGCTGACCGGGCTGCCGAACCGCCTCATGTTCGAGGGTCTGCTCGCCCAGGCGGTGCAGCACGCCGACCGCGAGCGGGAGCGCCTGGCGCTGCTTTTCATCGACCTCGACGGCTTCAAGCCGGTGAACGAGTCGCTCGGCCATGCCAGCGGCGACCTGATGCTGCGCGAGATCGCGTCGCGCCTGAAGCGCTTCGCCCGACCCGAGGACAAGGTCGCGCACCTCGGCGGCGACGAGTACCTGATGCTGATCGGCGGCAACCCCAGCGACGAGGACGCGGCCATCTTCGCCGAGCGCCTGCAGGCCTCGATCGGCGAGCCGTGCCGGGTGAACGGCCGCGAGGCCTCGGTCGCGAGCTCGGTCGGCGTCTCCCTCTACCCGGCCAACGGGCCGAAGTCGAGCCTGATCGCCAACGCCGAGGCGGCGATGCGCTCGGCCAAGGCCAACGGCGGCGCCAGCCACGCCTTCTACGAGGCGCGCATGACCAACGGCGTGCGCGACCAGCTCGACCTGCTCCGCGACCTGCGCCGGGCCCTGGCGGACGGCCAGCTGCACCTGCTATACCAGCCCAAGATCCATGCCCCGACCGGCGAGATCACCGGCGCCGAGGCGCTGATGCGCTGGCACCACCCGGAGCGCGGCCTGGTCGGGCCGGACGTCTTCATCCCGATCGCCGAGCGCTTCGGACTGATCGGGGCGATGGGCAACTGGCTGATCGACGAAGCCTGCCGCCAGGCCGGCCAGTGGCGCGACGAGGGCCTGCGCATGCGGGTGGCGATCAACCTCTCGGCGCACCAGCTGCGCCATGCCGACCTGGCCGACCGGATCGACGCGGCGCTGAAGCGCCACCGCATCAACCCGCAGCTGCTGACCTGCGAGATCACCGAATCGGTGGCGATGGAAGACGCGTCGAACGCGATCCGGATGGTCGAGAAGCTCGGCGCGATGGGCATCAACATCTCGATCGACGACTTCGGCACCGGCTACTCGAGCCTCGCCTATCTCAGGAAGCTCCGCGCCGGCGAGCTGAAGATCGACCGCAGTTTCGTCATGGACCTG
>NZ_JANODC010000055.1:0-7111 GCF_031412495.1 Rhizobacter sp.
GTCGAGGGTCAGATGGACCACCTCTGCCACCGTGAATCGCGCCCGCGGCACGTTGCTGGACATGCGATTGACGCAGTAGAGGCAGTCGTACTGGCAGAAATTCGTGAACAGGATCTTCAGCAGCGAGATGCAGCGTCCGTCGGGCGCGTAGCTGTGGCAGATGCCGGAGCCCTCGGTCGAGCCGATGCCTCGCCCGCCCGTTGAATCGCGCTTCGAGGTCCCGCTCGACGCGCAGGAGGCGTCGTACTTGGCAGCGTCGGCGAGGAGGGCGAGCTTTCGGGTCAGTTCCATGGGCAGTTGCAGCGGACGGCCCGCAGCGAACTGTATGAATGTACAGCCCTACCAATCTCCTTGCGTTCCGCTGCCTGGGCCCACGCGTCGGCGCGTCGTCGCAAACAGGCGCGCCCCTGCGCGCGCCGCGCCCTACGCCGGGACGTCGAAGACCTGGCGCAGGTAGGCGAGGAAGGTCTCGTCGTCGCAGAGCAGCTTGCCCGGGCTGTCGGAGAGCTTGGCCACCGGCTGGCCGTTGGCCCGGGTCAGCTTCATGACGATGTGCAGCGTGCGCAGGCCCATGTCGTTGGTGAGGTTGGTGCCGATGCCGAAGCCGCACGGCGCCCGATCGGCGAAATGGCGGTAGAGGGCGAACGACTTCTCGAAGTCGAGGCCGTCGGAGAACACCAGCCGCTTGGTGCGCGCGTCGACGCGCAGCTTCTCGTAGTGGGCCAGCGCCTTCTCCCCCCACACGAAGGGATCGCCCGAGTCGTGGCGCAGGCCGTCGAACAGCTTGGCGAAGTAGAGGTCGAAGTCGGCGAGGAAGGCGTCCATACCGACGACGTCGGTGAGCGCCGTGCCCAGGTCGCCGCGGTACTCCTGGACCCAGGCCTCGAGGGCCGAGCGCTGGAAGTCGCGCAGGCGCACGCCGAGGGTCTGGAAGGTCTGCAGGTATTCGTGCGCCATGGTCCCGATCGGCACCAGGCCGAGGTCGCGCGCGAACAGCACGTCGGAGGCGCCCTTGAAGAACTGCGGCACCTCGCGCTTGAGCGTGGTCAGCACCTCGCGGTGCCACTGGCCGGAGAAACGCCGGCGCACGCCGAAATCGAAGAACTCGAACGGGGTCGCCCGCTTCGGCTCCCGGGCGAACTCGCGCAGTCGCTCGATCTTGGCGGCCAGCCGCGAGCGCCCTTCGCGCCAGGCCGCATCCGCGTCGAAGCGCCTGAAGTAGAGCTCGTTGACGATGGCCAGCACGAAGATCTCGAAGGCCATGACGTGGACCTGCGGCCCGCTCGCGACGATCTCCAGGCCGCGGCCGTCGGCGGCGGCCCGGGCGACGATGAAGTCGCGCTGGAAGTGGAAGATGCGCAGGAAGTGGACGAAGTCGGAGCGGATGAAGCGCAGCGATGCGAGGTACCTGAGCTCGTCGGGCCGGAAGTTGAGCGTGCAGAGCGCGTCGAGCTCGCGGTTGAGGTCGGGCACCAGCTCGGCGAGCGGGTAGGCCGGCTCGTTGCGGCAGAGGAAGGTGTACTCGGCCTCGGTCTCGGGGTGGCGATGCAGCATCGCCTGCCACATCGTGAACTTGTAGAGGTCGGTGTCGAGCAGGCTCGTGATGACGGGTTGCATCGGGGCTTTCGCAGCGCAGCGCCCGACGATAGCAAGCCGCTCCCGGGCCCGCACGGGTCCTGGACGGCGGCGCCGGACGCCTACTTCGACTTGCCGATGCGCAGCCGCGCCTCGAGGTCGGCCTGCTCGGCCGCGCGCGCCAGACGCGACCACTCGGCGAGCTCCTCGGTGGTCGCGTCCCAGTCGCTGCCGAAGAGCGTCGGGCCGAAGCGGTGCATGACGAGGGCGACCCGCGCCGCGTGCATGTCGCCTTCGTTGGCGAGCGTCACGAAGCGACCGTAGGCGGCAGCGTGGCGGCCGCTCCGAAAGAGCCGGCTCGCTTCGGCGAAGGTCGGCGCCGCGACGGCCTGCGGCATCGACCCGCGCGCCACCACCGGGCCGGCGATTAATCCCGTTGCCGCCGCCGGAGGAGCCGCCTGCAGCGACGGCGCCAGGGCGGCGGCCAGGGCGAGGCGGGCGAGGAAACGAAAGGCCGGGAAGGCGGGAGCGGTCATGGCGGCGTCCGTCGAGGCAGGCGGGAGTGCATGTCCCCCAGTACGGCACCGCTAGCAAGAACCGGACGCGTGCGCCTTAGTTATCTCCGACCCGGAGCTGGATGCGATCGCCCTCCAGCCGCACCGGGTAGGTGGCCAGCGCGACCTTGGCCGGGGCGCCGGTGGCCGCGCCGGTGCGCACGTCGAAGCGGCCCTGGTGGTGCGGGCACTCGATCTCGTGGCCTTCGAGGAAGCCGTCGCACAGGCGCGCCATGCCGTGCGTGCAGATGTTGTCGGTGGCGAAGACCTCGGCGCCGACGAGATAGATCGCGACCTGGCGGCCGGCGACGACGACCTCGATGACGTCGCTGGCGGCGAAGTCGTCGAGGCTGCCGACCTCGGTCCAGGTGCTCATGCGGGGGCTGCGCTCACAGGGGGTAGATGATGGAATTCGGGATCATCTCGCTGTCGTAGACGACAAGGCGCGACTCGAACTTCAGCCCGGCCGGCGTGCGCACGACGACGTCGAGGTAGCGGCCGACGTTGAAGACGGTGCTCAGCTCGCTGAGCTTGGTGCGGAAGACCGCGTAGTTGGCCTCGCTGCGGATGCGCCCCGGCTCGCTCGCCCGGACCAGCGGCGCGCCGACGACGTGGCGCTGGTAGTACGGGTCGTGGAACAGCGTCTCGCGGATGCCGTAGACGCGGTCCTTCAGCATGCCCTTGCTCTCGAACGACAGGGTCGCCAGCGGAAAGCCGCGCTCGTGGTTCTCGCGCGGGACCAGCCGGTAGCTGCAGACGTCGACGAAGAACTCCGGCCAAAGGTCCCAGTCGCCCGAGTCGACGGCGCTGGCGTAGTCGGCGTAGAGCTGGACGAGGTCGTGGTACTCGGCGAAGTCCATGGCGGGATCCGGGTGCGGATGCGCTCAGCGCTCAATTACCTCGCGCCAGTAGCGGTACATGCCGCGGATGTGGGTCTCGGTGACCATGTGGTCCGCATCCGCGACGTCGCGGCCGCCGAGCTCGGCGAGCGTGCGGTGCGACGGCCGGCTCTCGAACGCCTGCTGCGACAGCTCGATCACCTCGCCGTCGTCGGCCGACACGAAGCCGGCCGGCCCGAACAGGTTGGCCTGGCGCAGGCGGCGCTGCGTCATCTCCTCGCTGTCGTCGGCGAAGCCGAAGTGCGTCCACACGAAGTCGAAGGCTCCGTGGCCGTCGGGCTGGATGTGCCGCGTCGAGACGCTGTTGACCTGCTGCTGCAGGATCACGCTCGGGAAGATCGTCGTCATCACCGCCGTGGGCCCGTTCCACCAGGGCTCGGCGACGATGTCGAGGAAGCGCGGGTCCTCGAGCTGCATGTTCTCCTTGAAGCTGGAGACCTGGGTCACCTGCGCCGATTTGCCGCTGCCCTTGCCACCCTCGCCGCGCGTCGAGATCATCGCCGCGTGCCGATGGTGCGCGTCCATCACCAGCTGCGAGCGGTTGTCGGCGCGCCAGAGGCCGAAGGTCACGAACCAGGTGTGCAGAAGGCCCGGGTGGTACGGGTCCTTGATGTTTTCCTGCATCAGCTTCCAGTTGCCCGGGATGCGCTGCCGGTTGTAGCCGAGGATGCGCACGGACCGGCCGTCGAAGAGGCGGTCGAACCAGGGCACGATGGCCGGGCCGAGGAAGTCCTCGAGCGGCTCGACGTCGGCGTCGAAGGAGGCGAAGACGACGCCGCCGCGCAGCGCGACCTTCAGCTTGTTGAGGCCGTTGTCCTCGGTCCGGAAGTCGGCCGGCATCCCGCCCTGGACCTTGCCGTCCTGCCGGACGCCGCGCCGGAACGGCACCCCCTGCAGGTCGCCGTTCAGGGCGTAGTTCCACTGGTGGTACGGGCAGACAAACTCCTTGACCGTGCCGTGCCGGGCCCGGCAGAAGGCCATGCCGCGATGCGCGCAGATGTTCTCGACGACGTGGATGGCGCCGTCCTCGGCGCGGACCAGGATCACCGAGCGCTCGCCGACGGCGGTGCGCTTGAAGTCGCCCGGGTTCGGGATCTCGGCCTCGAGGCCGACGTAGCACCAGTGGCCGCGGTAGAAGAAGCGCTCCAGCTCGCGTTTGTGCAGGTCGGCGTCGGTGTAGGCAGCGAACGGGATCCGGCTCGTGCCGTCGCTTTCCCAACCCGGCGCCGTCGGAAACAAGGTGTCGAGCCTGCGCGTGTCCATGCAGGCAGGATATCGCGCAAGCCGATCCCCGGGACGGTGACCAGGAGGACGCCGCCCGGGTGCGACGAGAATGCCGGCCTTTGCCTACGCCGCCATCCGCCATGACCTCTGCCATCCCGCCCGGCCCTGCCCCGGCCCTGCTGCCCTTGCCCGAGCCTCCGCAGGCACCGCGCGAGCCGAAGGACGTGAGCCTCCACGGCGAGACCCGGATCGACGACTGGTTCTGGCTGCGCGAGCGCGACGACCCGCGCACGCTGCCCTACCTGCGCGCCGAGAACGCCTACGCCGAGGCCTGGTTCGCGCCGCATGCGGCCCTGAAGGAGGCGCTCTACGGCGAGATGTTCTCGCGCATCCAGCAGGACGACGACTCCGTGCCCTACCGCAAGGGCGCCTGGTGGTACCAGTCGCGCACCGCGACGGGCGAGCAGTACCCGCGCCACGTGCGCCGGCGCGCCGTCGGCGCCGAGCGCCGCGACGACCCGGCGGGCGCCGAGGAGACCCTGCTCGACCTCAACGAGCTCGCCCGCGGCCAGGCCTTCCTGCGCCTCGGCGTCGCCGCCGTGAGCCCGGACGCGGCGCGGCTGGCCTACAGCACCGACCTGACCGGGGGCCGCGACTACACGCTGCACGTGAAGGACCTGGCGACGGGCCAGGTGGATCCCTGGTCGATGTCCGCGGTGGCGTCGGCGACCTGGGGCGCGGACAGCCGCAGCCTCTACTACGTCACGATGGACGAGGCCAAGCGGGCGCACCGGCTCTGGCGGCACGTGGTCGGCAGCACCGCCGCCGACACGCTGCTCCTGGAGGAGGCCGACGAGCTGTTCGACCTGGGCGTCTCGCGCACCCGCGACGACCGGTGGCTGCTCGTTGCCTCGAGCAGCATGGACAGGGCCGAGGTCCGCGTCGCCGACGCCGCGGCGTCGCCCGAGGCCTTCGCGCTGCGCCTCGTGTTCCCGCGCCGCGACGGCATCGACTACGACCTCGACCACCGCGACGGGAGCTTCTACGTCCGCATCAACGACACCGGCCGCAACTACCGGCTGGTGCGCGTCGACGCCGCCGCGCCGGACCTGGCCGCCGCCGAGGAGCTGATCGCGGCACGCGAGCGGGTGATGCTCGACGACATCGACGTCTTCGCACGCCACCTCGTCGTGACCGAGCGGGTCGAGGGCCTGCTGCAGCTGCGCGTCGTCGACCTGGCCGCGGGCGGCGAGCACGCCGTCGCCTTCGACGAGCCGGCGTACAGCGTCCACGCCAGCGGCAACGCCGAGTTCGAGACGACGACCCTGCGCTTCGTCTACACCTCGCTGACGATGCCGGCGTCGACCTGGGACTACGACCTGCTGACGCGCGAGCGGGTGCTCAGGAAGCGCCAGCCGGTGCCCGGCTACGACCCGACGCTCTACGCCAGCCAGCGCCTCACCGCCCGCGCCGGCGACGGCACCGAGGTGCCGATCTCGCTGGTCTGGCGCCGCGACCGCAGACAGCCCGGGCCGCAGCCGCTCCTGCTCTACGGCTACGGCAGCTACGGCATCCCGCTCGACCCGACGTTCGCGCAGACGCGGGTGTCGCTGCTCGACCGCGGCGTCGTCTTCGCGATCGCCCACGTCCGCGGCGGCGGCGACCTCGGCCGTACCTGGTACGAGGCGGCCAAGATGGCGACCAAGGCGGTCACCTTCAGCGACTTCATCGCCTGCGCCGAGGCGCTCGTCGAGCTCGGCCTGACGACGCCGGCGCAGCTCGCCATCGAAGGCGGCAGCGCCGGCGGCCTGCTCATGGGGGCGGTCGTCAACGCCCGCCCCGAGCTGTTCAGGGCCGTGCTCGCCGAGGTGCCCTTCGTCGACGTCGTCAACACCATGCTCGACGAGACCCTGCCGCTCACCGTCGGCGAGTTCATCGAGTGGGGCAACCCGAAGCTTCCGGGGCAGTACGCGTGGCTGCGCGCCTACAGCCCCTACGACAACCTGAAGCCCGGCGCCTACCCGGCGATGCTGGTCCGGACCGGCCTCAACGACAGCCAGGTCGCCTACTGGGAGCCGGCGAAATACGTCGCCCGCCTGCGCACGCTGAAGACCGACGCCAACCCGCTGCTCCTGCGCATCAACCTCGAGGTCGGCCACGGCGGCGCCTCGGGCCGCTTCGATTCGCTGCGCGAGGTCGCCGAGGACAGCGTCTTCCTGCTGGTCGCGCTCGGCCTCGCGCCGTGAGCCTCAGAGGTCGAAGAACACCGTCTCGCCGTCGCCCTGCAGGCGGATGTCGAAGCGGTAGACCGCCGCTCCGCCGTCGGCCTTGCGGTCGAGCCGCTCGGCGATCAGCGTCTTGCGCCGGTCTTCCCACTCGATGACGTTCAGCACCGGGTCGTTCGCGTTGGCTTCGGCCTCGTCGGCGAAGTAGATGCGCGTGTGCAGGCCGAGGTTGATGCCGCGGGCGACGATCCAGGCGCTGATGTGCGGCGCCATCGGCCGGTTGTCGCGGCCCATGACGCTGCCCGGCTTGATCGTGTCGAAGGTGTAGACGCCCGTCTCGAAGTCGGTGCAGCTGCGGCCCCAGCCACGAAAGCTCGCGTCGAGCGACTTGCCCCCCTGCCGATCGGCCGGGTGCGCGTACCGACCCTCGGCGTTGGCCTGCCAGATCTCGATCAGCACGTCCTCCAGCACCGTGCCGATGCCGTCGAGGACACGGCCCTCGATGCGGATGCGCTCGCCCTTCGTGCCGTCCGCGACGAGGACGCTGCCGAAGTTGTTCTCGAAGATGTCGAAGCCGGCGGCCTGCGGCGCCAGGCCGATGTGGACGTAGGGACCGGCGGTCTGCGATGCGGTC
>NZ_JANODC010000056.1:0-10266 GCF_031412495.1 Rhizobacter sp.
GTCGCAAGCCGAGATGGCCGAGCGTTATGCCGAGTACTTCCCGCAGTTCATCAAGAAGGGCGTGACCGCCGAGCTGCTCGACGAGAAGCTGATGCAGTACGACCTGGCCCGGCTGGGCGCGGCGCTGAAGGCCGAGCGCGACCTGCAGTTCGACTACCTCGGCCTGCAGACGCTGTACGACCGCTACTTCCTGCACATCGACGAAGCCCGCATCGAGCTGCCGCAGGCGTTCTACATGCGCGTGGCCATGGGCCTGGCCCTGGGCGAGATCGACCGCGAGGCGCGGGCCATCGAGTTCTACGAGATCCTGTCGACGTTCGACTTCATGAGCTCGACGCCGACCCTGTTCAACGCCGGCACGCGGCGGTCGCAGCTCTCGAGCTGCTACCTGACCACCGTGGCCGACGACCTCGACGGCATCTACGAGGCGCTGAAGGAGAACGCCCTCCTTTCCAAGTTCGCCGGCGGCCTGGGCAACGACTGGACCAACGTGCGCGCCCTCGGCAGCCACATCAAGGGCACCAACGGCAAGAGCCAGGGCGTGGTGCCGTTCCTGAAGGTCGTCAACGACACGGCCGTCGCCGTGAACCAGGGCGGCAAGCGCAAGGGCGCCGTCTGCGCCTACCTGGAAACCTGGCACCTCGACATCGAGGAGTTCCTGGAATTGCGCAAGAACACCGGCGACGACCGGCGCCGCACGCACGACATGAACACCGCGAACTGGGTTCCGGACCTGTTCATGAAGCGCGTCATGGAAGGCGGCGAATGGACGCTCTTCTCGCCGAGCACCTGCCCCGATCTGCACGACAAGTTCGGCCGCGCCTTCGAAGAAGCCTATACGCGCTACGAGGACAAGGCCGGGCGGGGCGAGATCAAGCTGTTCAAGAAGGTCAAGGCGGCCGACCTGTGGCGCCGCATGCTGACCATGCTGTTCGAGACCGGGCACCCCTGGATCACGTTCAAGGACGCCTGCAACGTGCGCTCGCCGCAGCAGCACGTCGGCGTCGTCCACTCCAGCAACCTCTGCACCGAGATCACGCTGAACACCAGCGACACCGAGATCGCCGTCTGCAACCTGGGCTCGGTCAATCTGGCCCAGCATGTCGGCCCCGACGGGCTCGACCAGGCCAAGCTGAAGAAGACCGTGGCGACGGCGATGCGGATGCTCGACAACGTCATCGACATCAACTACTACGCCGTCAAGAAGGCGCGCGACTCCAACCTGCGCCACCGCCCGGTCGGCCTCGGCATCATGGGCTTCCAGGACGCCCTGTACGAGCTGAAGCTGCCGTACGCGTCGGACGCCGCGGTCGAGTTCGCCGATCGCTCGATGGAGGCCGTGTGCTACCACGCCTACTGGGCCTCGACCGAGCTGGCGCAGGAGCGTGGCCGCTACTCCAGCTACCGCGGGTCGCTGTGGGACAAGGGCATCCTGCCGAGCGACACCCTCGACCTGCTCGCCGAGCAGCGCGGCGCGCTGAAGGGCGGGGCGGCCGGAGCCGCCGCGCTGGTCGACATCGACCGCAGCAGCAGCCTCGACTGGGCCCTGCTGCGCCAGCGCATCGGCCAGCACGGGATGCGCAACTCCAACTGCGTGGCGATCGCGCCGACGGCGACGATCTCCAACATCGTCGGCGTGAGCGCCTCGATCGAGCCCTCCTTCGGCAACCTGTCGGTGAAGTCGAATCTGTCGGGCGAGTTCACGATCGTCAACGAGTACCTCGTCCGCGACCTGAAGAAGGCGGGCCTGTGGGACGAGGTGATGGTCATGGACCTGAAGCACTTCGACGGCTCGCTGCGCCGGATCGATCGGGTGCCGGAAGACCTGAAGGCGCTCTACGCGACCGCCTTCGAGATCGAGACCCAGTGGCTGGTCGAGGCGGCGGCACGCCGGCAGAAGTGGATCGACCAGGCACAGTCGCTCAACATCTACATGGCCGGCGCATCGGGCAAGAAGCTCGACGAGACCTACAAGCTGGCCTGGCTGCGCGGCCTGAAGACCACCTACTACCTGCGCACGTTCAGCGCCACCAATGCGGAGAAGTCGACGGTGAAGTCGGGCCAGCTCAACGCCGTGGCGAGCGGCGCGCGCGGCGGGGCGACGGCGGGCAGCGTGGTGGCCTCCGCGCCGGCGATCGCCGGCATCACCGCGATCGAGGACGCTGCGACGGACGTTTCGTTCTGTGCCTTGGACAACCCCGACTGCGAAGCGTGTCAGTGACGACGGCCGCTGCACGTCGTCGCGCCGCATCGAGCACGCGACCTCGCGCATCTCGATGCCGTGGAACAACAAAAGCGTGATGCGTCACTTGATATGTCTTGGGTTTTCGTGTTCATCGCTCGGATAATCGAGCGTCAGAGGAAGTAGTCGCAATGCTGGTTTGGGAAGAAGACAGAACCACCGAGAACGCTTACGCCGCAAGCACCGCGCCACGCGCGGTATCCGCATTGCCGGCTGCCGCAGAAGCGCACGCGATACCCGCCTTGCAGAGTGTGGAAGCCACGGCGCCGGCCCTGCCGGCCGCGGCCCGGCGCGTCAAGGCCGCCGACAAGCGGATCATCAACGGCGCCACCGACGTCAACCAGCTGGTCCCGTTCAAGTACAAGTGGGCTTGGGAGAAGTACCTCGCGAGCTGCGCCAACCACTGGATGCCGCAGGAGGTCAACATGTCGCGCGACATCGCGACCTGGAAGGACCCGAACGGCCTGTCCGACGACGAGCGGCGCATCGTCAAGCGCAACCTCGGCTTTTTCGTGACGGCCGATTCGCTGGCCGCCAACAACATCGTCCTCGGCACGTACCGGCACATCACTGCCCCCGAGTGCCGGCAGTTCCTCCTGCGCCAGGCGTTCGAGGAGGCGATCCATACCCACGCCTACCAGTACATCGTCGAATCGCTGGGTCTCGACGAGAGCGAGATCTTCAACGCCTACAACGAGGTCCAGTCGATCCGCGACAAGGACGAGTTCCTGATCCCCTTCATCGAAGCGGTGATGGACCCGCATTTCCATACCGGCACGCCGGAGAACGACCGCACGCTGCTGAAGTCGCTGATCGTCTTCGCCTGCCTCATGGAGGGCCTGTTCTTCTACGTCGGCTTCACCCAGATCCTCGCCCTCGGCCGGCAGAACAAGATGACTGGCGCGGCCGAGCAGTACCAGTACATCCTGCGCGACGAGTCGATGCACTGCAACTTCGGCATCGACCTCATCAACCAGATCAAGGCCGAGAACCCCGGCCTGTGGACCAGCGAGTTCAAGGCCGAGATCCGGGCCCTGTTCGAGCGAGCGGTGGCACTCGAGTACCGCTATGCTGAAGACACGATGCCCCGTGGCGTGCTCGGCATGAATGCCTCCATGTTCAAGGGCTACCTGCGCTACATCGCCAACCGGCGGGCGACGCAGATCGGCCTTCCCGAGCTCTTCCCGAACGAGGAGAACCCGTTCCCGTGGATGAGCGAAATGATCGACCTGAAGAAGGAGCGTAATTTTTTCGAGACGCGTGTCATCGACTACCAGAGCGGTGGCGCGTTGTCTTGGGATTGAGGCCGGCGCGCCGAGCGCACCGGTCTTGCTTCGCGACGGATGACGTCCCGAAGCGAATGGCAGATCAAGATTCGCGGGAAGAGACGCAGCGCCAAAGAAGTGCTGCCCGGCCCGCACCCCGGATTCATCGCACCGAAGCGCCCCTCCTGGGTAGCCGAGGGTGGTGAATAGCCGCTCGAATCCGACGCGTCGGATTCGAGAGGTTCCATGTCAACTTGATCAAGGAGAAACGTAATGGCAACTGCGAAGAAAGCCGCCAAGAAGGCGCCAGCGAAGAAATCCGCCGCCAAGAAGGCGCCGGCGAAGAAGTCGGCGGCCAAGAAGGCGCCGGCGAAGAAGTCGGCGGCCAAGAAGGCCCCGGCGAAGAAGACTGCGAAGAAGGCCGCCAAGAAGACCGCGAAGAAGGCGGCCAAGAAGGCGCCTGCCAAGAAGGCGGCCAAGAAGGCGTCTGCCAAGAAGGCGGCCAAGAAGGCGCCTGCGAAGAAGGCGGCCAAGAAGGCGCCTGCGAAGAAGGCGGCAAAGAAAGCGCCTGCCCGAAAGGCGGCTCCGGCCGCCAAGAAGGCAGCTCCGGCGGCCAAGAAGGCCGCGCCTGCGCCTGCCACGCCGGCAGCGCCGGCCGCACCGGCGAAGACGTCCCTCAGCCCGCAAGCTGCATGGCCGTTTCCGACCGGCAGCAAGCCCTGAGAGACGCTCGTCGTCTTTCTGTGAGCCCGGCTTCGGCCGGGCTTTTTCTTGGCTGTCGGGGGGGGGCGAGGTGCCGTCCGGCGGGCCATCAGGCCGTGCTGAGGGCCTCTCTCAGGGCATGACCTGGGTATCGGCGAACCCGTGCGTGGCCGGAAACGGCATCAGCCCGGAATCTGCCGGAGGCTCCGGGTCCCCGACGGCGATCGCCTCCTCGAGCTCGCGCACCCGCTGGCGCGAGCTGTGCGCATCGGCCGAAACCAGCTGCAAGGCCGCGAGCTCCTTCTTCAGCGCCTCGATCTGGCGCCGCGCCTGGAGCGTCTGCTCCTGCGAGAAGACACGGGCCTTGTCGCTCTTGTGCAGGCGATGCGCCGCGGCCTGAAGCTTTCGCCCGTACCACCACCGGCACGCCGCCACGGACGCGACCGCTCCGGCGACGAGACCGGTGCTCAAGCCGACGACGATCCAGGTTCCCTGGGCAAGCTCCATGCGGTGCGACTTCGGACGACCGGAGGCCGACTTGAGCGGCCGCGCGGTCAGGCGCCGAGAAGCGTGCGATCCAGCACATGGTTCTGACCGCCGCGGCTGGCGATCTTGAGCGCACCGAGCCGGTTGCCGAGCTCGGCGCAGCGCAGCAGCGGCCAATCGCGCTCCAGGCCGAAGAGCATTGCGGCCCGGAACGCGTCGCCGCAGCCGGTCGGGTCGATCACCTCACGGGCAGGGACGCCGGCGACGGGGGTCTTGCGGCCGTCCTGCCAGACGTCGCAGCCCTGTGCGCCGAGGGTGACGACGAGCCCGCGCCGCGGCGCGCCGGACATCGCCTCGAGCGTCAGCCCGGTGCGCTCGCACAGCATCTCCGCCTCGTAGTCGTTGACCGCGATCCAGGCGGCACGGTCGACGAACGCGCGCAGCTCGGCCCCGTCGAACATCGGCAGCCCCTGGCCGGGATCGAAGACGAAGGGGATGCCCGCGGCGCTCAGCTGCTCGGCATGGCGAAGCATGGCCTCGCGACCGTCGGGGGCGACGATGGCGAGCCGGATGTCGGCGTCCCGCGGCACCGGCGTCTCGTGCGCCGACTGCATGGCGCCCGGATGGAAGGCGGTGATCTGGTTGTTGTCCATGTCGGTGACGATGAACGCCTGCGCCGTGTAGCTGGCGTCGTCGACGCGGACGTGCTCGACGGCCGCGCCCCAGGACTGCAGCCGTGCCACGTACTCGGCGCCGTCGCTGCCTACCGCCGCGAGCACGACGGCTCGACCGCCCAGGCCGGCCAGGTTGTAGGCGATGTTCCCCGCACAGCCGCCGAACTCGCGCCGCATCGTCGGTACGAGGAAGGACACGTTCAGGATGTGCAGCTGGTGCGGCAGGATCTGGTCCGCGAAGCGGCCGGGGAAGGTGGCGATGCTGTCAAAGGCCAGGGATCCGCAGATGAGGGCTGCCATTCGTTCTCCGAGTCGGGTCGATGCGTGTCAGGGATAGAAGATCTCGACCGTGTAGCCGGCGACCTGGATCTTGCCGGTGGCGAGGGTGAGCTGGAGCGGGACCTCGGCCCTGGCGGCCAACTGCGGCGGCGCACGGAAGTCGCGGGCCGAAAGAACACGGCGCGCCACCTGTCGCCCGTTGCTGTCGGTCAGGCTCAGGTCGATGGCCGGCATCGTCAGGACCAGCTCGCTGCGGTTGCGCAGGTTGACCGAAAGCACGTAGGCGTCCAGCCCGGCGGCGCGTGCGAGCGCCGTGCTCTCGACGGTCACGGCATCGATGCGGCGCGGCGCCTCGAGGGCGCAGCCGGCGAGGCGGCACCAGGCCGCCAGGGCAGGGCGCAGGGCCGGGCGCTCGGCAGCGAGGCTGTCGCGGAAGTGGTGGCCTGCCTGCAGGGCGAGCGCGGCCGCCGCCGCCGCCGAGCCCAGGACCAGGCCGACGCGCCAGGGCCTGCTGCGCCAGCGGGCATGACGATCGGCGCGGCGGATGAACTCCGGCCGCGTCGTGCTCTCGAGGGGCAGGGCGGCGGCGACGGTCGACGGTTGGGCCGGCTCCGCGTCCTCCGGCAACGCACCTTCCTCGAACAGGTCGGAGTCGAAGCGGGCGTCGGAGAACTCCAGGCGGTCGCGTGCGCCCACCTGCCCGGCCGGCTTCGGCGCGCTCTCGGCGCGCTTGCGCCGCCCGAAGAGATGCGCGTCGATCGGATCGGCCAGCAACTCGTCACGGATCGACGGCGTGCCTTCGTCGCGAGGCGCCTCATGCACCGGGGCCGGCTGCACTTCCGGCAGGGCAGGCGGGGGCTCGTCGACGGGCGCGGTGGCCGTGGCCTCGGCCGGTTCGGCGACCGGCTCCGTCGAGGGCCTCAACAGCGGCATCGGCACCGGCACCGACGCCGGACCCGACATCGCCGCGTCGTCCCAGCCCGTCGGCGCTTCCCGCTCCAGATCGAGCAGGCCTTCGAGCGCGTTGAAGACCGACTGGCAGCGGCCGCAGCGAACCCAGCCTTCGGAGACCTTGAGCTGGTCCTGGACGACGCGAAAGACGGTTCCGCAGGAGGTGCAGCGGGTCGCCAGGCTCATCGCGAAATCATGCCATGCGGGTCTGCGCCCGTGCCCGTCATGAGGACCCAGCCGTCGTCGACGGCGGCGACGTCGATCGCCAGCCACGGTGCGTAGGCCGCGCGCAGCTCGCCGGCCTGGCGCTCGAGGATGCCCGAGAGGACCAGGTCGCCCCCGTCGGCGAGCAGCGAAGAGAGCAAGGGCGCCAGCAGCTTGAGCGGCGTGGCCAGGATGTTGGCGACCACGAGCGCGTAGGTGCCGCTCGCGAGTTCCGGCAACCCCGAGCGCAGGGCGACGCCGTTGCCGAGCGCGTTGTCGCGTGCCGTGGCGACCGCGGTCGGGTCGATGTCGACGGCATCGATGTCGGTCGCGCCGAGCAGACCGGCGGCGATGGCCAGGACGCCCGAGCCGGCGCCGTAGTCGAGCACGCGAGCCCAGCGTCGGCCCTGCCGCGCGCTGGTGACGATCCAGCGCAGGCACATCCGGGTCGTCGGATGCGTCCCGGTTCCGAAAGCCTGGCCGGGATCGAGCCGGATGACGTGCTCGGCAGGGGCGGGCACGTCCGACCAGGTCGGCACGATCCAGAAGCCGGGCGCCACCTGCTGCGGCCCGAACTGCGCCTGCGTCAGGCGGACCCAGTCGCGATCGTCGACAGCGGCGATCGCCAGGATCGACGCTGCTTCGGGAGAGGCCGCCAGCAGGGTCGCCGCGGCGGTCGCTTCCGCTTCGCTGGCGAACAGCGCGTTGATGAGGGCGCGCTGCCAGGCGCCGGTGCTGCCGATGCCGGGTTCGTCGAAGACCGGCTGCTCGGCCGGGCTGCCCGCGTCGGCATCTTCCACGGAAACGGCGAGCGCCGGCATGGCCTCGTCGAGCAGGTCGCAGATCGACTCGACGGCCGCCGCCGGCGCCACCAGGGTGAGCGCGTGCATCGGCCGGCGCGCGTCAGCGCTTGTGCTGGTCGAGCCAGCCTTCCAGGTAATGGATGCTCGTCCCGCCCTCGATGAACTTGGCGTCGACCATGAGCTCGCGGTGCAGGGGAATGTTGGTCTGGATGCCTTCGACCACGGTCTCTGACAAGGCGATGCGCATGCGCGCCAGCGCCTGGTCGCGGGTGTCGCCGTGGACGATGATCTTGCCGATCATCGAGTCGTAGTTCGGCGGCACCACGTAGTTCGTGTACGCGTGCGAGTCGACCCGCACGCCGGGGCCGCCCGGCGGGTGCCACATCGTCACCCGCCCGGGCGACGGCGTGAACTTGAAGGGATCCTCGGCGTTGATCCGGCACTCGATGGCATGGCCGCGGCAGACGATGTTGCGCTGCGCGAACGGCAGCTTCTCGCCGGCGGCGATGCGGATCTGCATCTGCACGATGTCGATGCCCGTCACCCACTCGGTGACGGGGTGCTCGACCTGGACCCGTGTGTTCATCTCGATGAAGAAGAACTCGCCGTTCTCGTACAGGAACTCGAAGGTGCCGGCACCTCGGTAGCCGATCTTCTTGCAGGCGGCGATGCAGCGCTCGCCGATCTTCTCGATGACGCGGCGCGGGATGCCGGGCGCCGGCGCTTCCTCGATGATCTTCTGGTGCCGCCGCTGCATCGAGCAGTCGCGTTCGCCGAGCCAGACGCCGTTCTTGTGCTGGTCGGCCAGGATCTGGATCTCCACGTGACGCGGGTTCTGGAGGAACTTCTCCATGTAGACCGCCGGGTTGCCGAAGGCCGCGCCGGCCTCGGCCCGCGTCGTCTGTACCGCCGCGACCAGCGCCGCCTCGGTGTGCACGACGCGCATCCCGCGACCGCCGCCGCCGCCCGCGGCCTTGATGATCACCGGGTAGCCGATGAGCCGGGCGGCGCGGATCGCCTCCTTCGGATCGTCCGGCAGGGCGCCTTCGGACCCCGGCACGCACGGGACGCCCGACTTGATCATCGCCTGCTTGGCCGAGACCTTGTCGCCCATGATCCGGATTGCCTCGGGCGTCGGGCCGATGAAGGTGAAGCCGCTGCGCTCGACGCGTTCGGCGAAGTCGGCGTTCTCGGACAGGAAGCCGTAGCCCGGGTGGATCGCCTCGGCGTCGGTCACTTCCGCCGTCGCGATGATGGCCGGCATGTTCAGGTAGCTCTGCGCCGACGCCGCCGGCCCGATGCACACGGCCTCGTCGGCGAGCTTCACGTACTTGGCGTCGCGGTCGGCCTCGGAATAGACGACGACCGACTTGATGCCGAGCTCGCGGCACGCGCGCTGGATGCGCAGGGCGATCTCGCCGCGGTTGGCGATCAGGATCTTCTTGAACATCGTCAGGGGCCGGCGCGCTGGCCGGGACCGGCCAAAGAGAAAGGAGCGGTGTTCTGCCCGGCGCGGCTCATTCGACGACGAAGAGCGGCTGGCCGAATTCGACCGCCTGGCCGTTCTCGCACAGGATCTCACGGATCGAGCCGGCAAAATCCGACTCGATCTCGTTCATGATCTTCATGGCCTCGATGATGCAGACCGGCTGGCCTTCCCTGACCATCGTGCCGATCTCGACGAACGGCTCGGAGCCGGGGCTGGCGGTCCGGTAGAACGTCCCCACCATCGGCGACTTGATGACGTGGCCGGTCGGTGCCGGCGCGACCGGCTCCGCGGCCGCTTCCCGCGACCGCTGTTCCATGGCCCCCGGTGCCGGCGCCTGGGCGGGCAGGACATAGGTCGCGGGCGCGACCCCCTTGACGATCCGGACCTTACCGTCCGCCTCGGCGATCTCGAGTTCGGAGATGTTGGACTCCGATACGAGGTCGATGAGCGTTTTGAGTTTTCTCAGGTCCATCAAGTGCAAGGCCGCCGCGGCGGTGGATCGGGAGGGAGGCCGCACTGTACGCTTTCCTGGACGGGCGTCCGAAGATGGGCGAAATTTGCGCCAGTTAGCTGCCCTTGCCTAGGCGTTGAGGTTCCACTCGCGCAACAGGTCGGCGTCCAGGACGCCCAGGCGCCGTACCACGAGGCGCCCGCGGCCATCGAACACGATCGTGAAAGGCAGCGCCGCGCCCTTGTTGCCCAGGCTGCGCGACAGATCCAGCCCCTCGATCCCGGCGAGTGCCATCGGCAGCTGCAGGGCGCGTTCGGCGGCGAAGCGGCGCACCGGATCGGGGCGATCGACTGCCAGGGCGAGGACCTGCCAGCGTCCTGCATGCTCGCGCGCGAAGGCGTCGATGAGCGGCAGCTCGGTCACGCACGGCGCACACCAGGTCGCCCAGAAATTGAGCAGCAGCGGCTTGCCACGCAGCGAGCGCATGGCCAGGGTCGTGCCATCGAGGCGCTCGAAGGACAGCGACCAGACGTCGATCGCCGGCAATCCGTCCGGGCGCCCGGCCTCCGACCGCCGCTGCCAGCCATAAAAGCCGGCGCCGCCGACGATGCCGGCGGCCGCGGCACCGCCGAGCAGCCAGGTGCGCCGCCTCATTCCGGCCCGAGCAATCCGCGCAGCGCAGCGAGGTCGCCGCGCTCGGTGCGACCGCGCGCGTCGCGG
>NZ_JANODC010000057.1:0-8882 GCF_031412495.1 Rhizobacter sp.
GAGACGATCGGCGGCGCGCCACCCGACCTCTCGGCCCTGCCGCCGGGTTGCGCCTTCGCCGAGCGCTGCCCGCTTGCGATCGACGCGTGCCGGCAGACCCGGCCGCCGCTGGTGCATCTCGGCCCCGTGCACCGGGCCCGCTGCCTGCGCACCGACGTCACCGCCGGCATGGCCATTGACCCCAGGTTGATGGCGCCCGTGCCGCCGGCCGACATCGCCGCCGCGGGCCCCTGAGCCACAGCCTCTTCACCCGAGCGAGAACGCCATGCCGAACAGCCGAGACGCCTCCCGTGCCTTCATGCCCTACCCGGACGCACCGGTCCCGCACGCCGAGGCCGGGCCCCTCTCGGGCCTCTCGTTCGCCGTCAAGGACCTGTTCGACGTCGCCGGCTACCCGACCAGCGGCGGCCAGCCGTTCGTGCTGGCGATGTCGGGCATCAAGGCCGCGACCGCGTCCACCGTCCAGCGCCTGCTCGACGCCGGCGCGCGCTTCGCCGGCAAGACGATCACCGACGAGCTGGCTTTCTCCATGACCGGCCAGAACGCGCACTTCGGCTCGCCGATCAACGGGGCCGCCCCGGACCGGATCAGCGGCGGCTCGTCGTCGGGCTCGGCCTCGGCGGTGTCGAACGGGCTCTGCGACTTCGCGCTCGGCAGCGACACCGGCGGCAGCGTCCGCGCCCCGGCCAACCACTGCGGCTTGGTCGGCCTGCGACCGACGCACGGGCGCATCGGCCTCGAGGGGGTGATGGACCTCGCGCCGAGCTTCGACACCTGCGGCTGGTTCACGCGCGACGTGCCCACCTTCGCCCGCGTCGCCGACGTGCTGCTCGGCGCCGACCCGGCACCGCTGCCGGCGGCGGTACGCCTGCTCTGGCCGGCCGATGTCTGGGGCCTGCTCGCCGCGGAGGTGCACGAGGCGCAGGCCGCGCCCGTCGGGCGGGTCCAGGCGCTGTTCGGCAAGGCCGGGCCGGTCGAGGCGGTGCTCGACGGCTTCGAGCCGATGTACTGGAACTTCCGTTACCTGCAAGGCCGCGAGGCCTGGAACTCAGACGGCCCCTTGATCGATCGCTTCGCGCCGCCGCTCGGCACCGGCGTCGCCGAGCGCTTCGCCTGGGCCAGCACCGTCAGCGACGCGCAGGTCGCATCGGCCACCGAGTTCCGCGCCCGCTTCCGCGCCAGGCTGGCAGCGCTGCTCGGCAGCGACGGCGTGCTGCTGATGCCGACGATGCCCGACATCGCACCCGGGGTCGATGCCGACGAGGCCAGCCTCGAGGACTACCGCAACCAGGCGACGCGGATGCTGTGCCTCGCCGGGCTGGCGGGGTTTCCGCAGCTGTCGCTGCCGCTCGGGTCGCGGCTGGGGGCGCCTCTCGGCCTGTCGCTGCTCGGGCCGGCGGGGAGCGACCGCAGTCTGGTGCGGATGGCGGAGCGGATCGTCGGCTAGCGTCGCGCGACACGCATCGCCTCCATCCCGGGGGCCGGCGCGGAGCCTCGCTGCACCGGCCCGCCGCAGTCGAAGGGGGTGACATCCATGATCCACGGCTCTTGCCTCTGCGGCTCCGTCCGGTGGCGCTTCGAAGGAACCCCGGACGGTGCCACCGCGTGTAACTGCACGGCATGCCGCCGCTACGGCACGCTCTGGGCCTACGACTATGAAGGTGAAGGCATCGAGGTCACGGGGCAGACCCAGGCGTACGTTCGCGGCAAGGCGCTCAGCTTCAACTTCTGCCCGGCGTGCGGCTGCATCGCCTTCTGGTGCGCGCTGAAGCTTGACGACGCAGGTCGGCGGCGCATCGCGGTCAACCTTCGTCTGGCCGACCCCGACGACGTGGTGTCGATTCCCATCGATCACTTCGACGGGCTGAACACCTTCGACGACCTGCCGCGGGACGGCAAGTGCGTCGCCGCCTACTGGTTCTAGGCCGGGCCGCGCCTGCCGAAGGGCGGCTTCAGCCGGTCCAGTCGAGCGTCACCGGCTCGGCCAGGTCGGCGAATTCGCAGTCGACGTGCGCCGCGGCCCGCTCGATCACGACGAAGTCGCCGCTGTCGACGGCGATCAGCCCGTGGTGCCAGGTGCCCGCGTGCAGGGTCACGGCCTGCGAGCCGGACGCGACGAAGGCGGCCAGGGTCGAAGGTTCGGGCCGCGCATCGCCGGTGGCCACGAGGAATGCGCAGCGCACGCCGCCCAGCGGCACGAAGGTCTGCGTGCCGAGGCGGTGCCGCTCGAGCGTGCGCCAGGGCCCCCTCGGGTTGCGGGCTTGGGCGCGGAACACGGCCAGGACCGGTGTGCCGCCGTCGACCGCGAGAGACAGCTGCCCGGCACCGTCGACGCGCCGGCTCGTGCCGTCGTTGATCGGCCGCCCGATTGCGTCACCGCCTGCGGCCAGCCAGCCGTAGGCTGCAAAGCCGGCGGCCGTGATCGGCGCGACCGGCAGGACGATCATGCGATGCCGGCGCGCGCCAACATGGCGTGCAGCAGCACCTCGGCACCGGCCGTCAGGTGCTCGGGCTTGGCGTCCTCGATCTCGTTGTGCGAGATACCGTCCTTGCAGGGCACGAAGATCATCGCCGCCGGCGCGGTGCGCGCGACGTACACGGCGTCGTGCCCGGCGCCGCTCACGACGTCCAGGTGCGACAGGCCGGCGCGCGCGGCGGCGCCGCGCACCGCCTCGATCGAGCCGGGGTCGAAGGGCTGCGGCGGAAAGGAGACGACCTGCTCGACGGCGATCTCGACGCCGGGGCGCGCCAGCTCGGCGACGGCGGCGCGCAGGGCCGCGTCCATGCGGGCGAGCCCGGCGTCGTCGGCGTGGCGGAAGTCGACCGTGAAGCGCACCTGGCCGGGGATGACGTTGCGCGAGTTCGGGAAGACGTCGACGCTGCCGACCGTGCCGCGGCCGTTCGGCTGCTCGGCCAGGGCGATGGCGTTGACGCGCTGCATGAGCGCCGCGGCCGGCAGGAGGGCATCGCGGCGCAGGCCCATCGGCGTCGGCCCGGCGTGCGCCTCCAAGCCGGTCACGGTCAGGTCGTACCAGCGCTGCCCGAGCGCGCCGGTGACGACGCCGATCGTGATGCCGGCGTCCTCGAGCACCGGCCCCTGCTCGATGTGCGCCTCGAAGTAGGCGGCGAAGCGCGGCGCGCCGTCGGCGACCGCGGCCGGCGCGGGGCCGGCCTGGCCGATCGCCTGCAACGCCTCGCGCACGCTCGTGCCCGCGGCGTCGGTGGCCTTCAGCGCGTGCTCGAGGCTGAAGGCGCCGGCGTAGACGCCCGAGCCCATCATCACCGGCACGAAGCGCGAGCCTTCCTCGTTGGTCCACACGCAGACCTCGAGCGGCGCGCGGGTGCGGATCCCGGCATCCTCGAGCGCGTGCAGCACCTCGAGGCCGGCGAGCACGCCGTAGTTGCCGTCGAACTTGCCGCCGGTGGGCTGGGTGTCGATGTGGCTGCCGGTGGCCACCGCGGGCAGGCTGTCGTCGCTGCCGGCGCGGCGCGCGAATAGGTTGCCGATGGCGTCGACGCGCACCGTGCAGCCGCGCTCCACCGCCCATGCCGTGAACTGCTCGCGCGCCTGGCGGTCGAGCTCGGTGAGCGCGAGCCGGCAGACGCCGCCCTTTTCGGTGGCACCGATGTTCGCGAGCGTCATCAGGCGCCGCCAGAGCCGCGCGCCGTCGACGTGCAGCGCGGCCGGGTCGCTCGGCGCGGCCGGATCGGCCGCCGCGGGAACGATGCGCATGTCCATGCTCGGTCCTCCTCCGCCGCCCGTTCGTGCTCAGGTGCCGGTGAACCGCGGCTTGCGCTTTTCCATGAAGGCCGCCTGCCCTTCGCGGTAGTCGTTGCTGGCGAAGCACGCCTGCACGGCGCGCTCGGTGGCGGCCACGTCGCGCTCGCCTTCGTCCTTGAGCGTCTCGCCGACGACGAGCTTGGCGCAGCGCACCGTCAGGGGCGCGTTCGCGGCGATGGTCCGCGCCAGCTCGTCGACCGTGGCGTCGAGCTCGTCGTCGGCGACGACGCGGTTGACGAGGCCGATGCGCGCTGCCTCGCGGGCGTCGAACTGGCGGCCGGTGAAGAACATCTCCTTGGCGTGCGCCGGGCCGACCAGGTCGACCAGCGGCTTGGCGCGCGCGAGGCCGTAGCCGAGCCCGAGCTTCGCCGCCGGGATGCCGAACTTCGAACCTTCGCTGCAGATGCGGATGTCGCAGCACACCGCCACCGCCGTGCCGCCGCCGATGCAGTAGCCACGGACCTTGGCGATGGTCGGGATGGTCATCGCCTGCAGCGCGGCGTAGGCCTTCTGCGTCGTCGCCTGGTAGCGGGCCAGGGCGTCGGCTTCCTGGCGCTCGTCCTTGAACTTGGAAATGTCGGCACCCGATGCGAAGGCCTTGCCGCCGGCGCCGCCCACGACCATGACGCGCACGGAAGGGTCGGCCGCGAACGAGGCCATGATCTCGAGCGCCGCTTCCCACATCTCGAGCGAGATCGCGTTGTGCCGCTCGGGGTTGTTGAAGATCATCCAGCCGACGCCGTCCTCGATCTTCGAAATCATCTTCTCGCTGGGCACGGCGGGGCTCCTCAAACGATGCCTTGGCGCTTGAACCGGTCGATCTCGGCGTCGCCGTAGCCGAGATCGCGGAGCACCGCGTCGGTGTGCTCGCCCTGCGCCGGCGGATGGCTCTCGACCCGGCTCGGCGTGCGGCTCAGCGTCACCGGCTGGCCGAGGTAGGGCACCTCGCCGACCTTCTGCACGATGCCGAGGTGCTGCACCTGCGGGTCGGCGAAGGCCTGGTCGATCGAATAGATCGGACCGCTCGGCACCCCGGCCTCGTTGAACAGGTCCACCCACTCGGCGGTGTCGCGCCCGACGAGGCGGCGCTCGATCTCGGCGTGAAGCGCGTCGCGGTTCTTCGAGCGCTGGCCGGACGTGGCGTAGTCGGCGTGGGTGGTCAGCTCCGGGGCGCCGAGCGCCTCGCAGAAGCGGACCCAGATCCGCCCGCCGGACACGGCGAGGTTCATGTGCCCGTCGCGCGTGCGGTAGACGCCGGTCGGGATCGAGGTCGGGTGGTTGTTGCCTGCCTGCTTCGGCACCTCGCCTTTCATCAGCCAGCGCGCGGCCTGGAAGTCGAGCATGAAGAGCTGCGCCTGCAGCAGCGACGACTTCACCCACTGCCCCTGGCCGGACTTCTCGCGCTCGAGCAGGGCGACGCAGATGCCGTGCGCGCAGAAGATGCCGGCGCACAGGTCGGCGATCGGAATGCCGACGCGCACCGGCCCTTGCCCCGGCAGGCCGGTGATCGACATCAGCCCGCCCATGCCCTGCGCGATCTGGTCGAAGCCGGGCCGCAGCCGGTACGGTCCGTCCTCGCCGTAGCCCGAGATGCTGGCGTAGACGAGACGCGGGTTGATGGCCGAGAGCGTGGCGTAGTCGATGCCGAGCTTGCGCTTGACGTCGGGCCGGTAGTTCTCGACCAGCACGTCGGCGCGCTCAACCAGCCGCTTCAGGACGGCAACGCCTTCGGGCGACTTCAGGTTCAGCGTCATGCCACGCTTGTTGCGGTGCACGTTCTGGAAGTCGCTGTCCTCGCGCGGGCCGCCGATGCCGTCGCCGTCGTCCATTGCCGGCGGCATCTCGACCTTGATCACCTGCGCGCCCCAGTCGGCGAGCTGGCGCACCGCGGTGGGCCCGGCGCGCACGCGGGTCAGGTCGATGACGGTGAGATGCGAGAGGGCGGACGAGGCAGGCATGAAATCAGTCTACCGCGAGGACCGGGGCAAGCCCCTGACGCGGCCGGGGTGCCGCTCGGCGGCGGCCGCCGAAGGGATCGTGCCCTGCTCAATCAGCAGACCGAAGACGAGCGCCGCTTCCAGCGTGAACGTGCCGCCGGCGAGGCGGGCGCGCAGCGCGTCGGCATCGAGGCAGTCGAAGCGCTCGACCTCGCCGTCCTGGTTCACCGGCACGAGGCCATCCGGCACGACGGCGTGGAAGACCTCGATGTCCTCGACCATGTAGCCGTCGCTCACCGGCCGTCGCACCGCGAGGCGACCGGCATGCACGAGCGCCTCGAGCCGCGCCAGCTCCAGCCCGGCCTCCTCCATGGTTTCGCGCGCCAGCGCGGACAGCGTCGTCTCGCCGGCGCCGATCAGCCCGCCGACGAGGGTGTCCCAGGCGCCGGGGTCGGTCGCCTTGTCGAAGGCGCGCTGCTGGACCCACACCTTGCCGTCGGGCTTGCTGCCGACCAGGTGGGCGGCGAAGGTCGGGATGCCGAGGGCACGCACGACGCTGCGTTCGACCGAGGCGATCGTGGTTCCCCCCAGGTCGCGGATCGGCAGCAGCTCGTCGCGCCAGCGGCTGCACACCCCGGCCGCGTGCAGCCAGCGCGCGGTCGCGGCGAGCGAGGCCTGCGCTGGTGCGGCGATCACCCAGGCCGCATCGCGCGACGCAATCGACAGGCCGGCAGCGGCGAGGCGCTCGGCGAGGGAAGCTTCGATGCTGCCGATCGGCCCCTCGTGCGACTGCAGCATGAGCGCGGCCCGCGGTGCCACCGGCTGGGCCACGGCGGCGCGCCGCGCCCGCTGCAGCCAGTCGGCGGCGTCGGTCGAGTCGGTCGGCCCGGCACGCTGCAGCGGGTCGATCCGCCCCGCGCCGGAGGGCTCGGTGGCCATGGAGTCAGCCGGCCTCGAGCAAGGCGCGCAAGCCGGCCTCGTCGATGACCGCCACGCCGAGCGCCTCGGCCTTGGCCAGCTTCGAGCCCGCCTTGGCGCCGGCGACGACGTAGTCGGTCTTCTTCGACACCGAGCCCGCCACCTTGGCGCCGCGCGCCTCGAGCAGGTCCTTCGCTTCGTCGCGGCTCAGCGTCGGTAGCGCGCCGGTCAGGACGAAGGTCTTGCCGGCGAGCGGCAGCCGAACCGCCTCGGCGCGGCCGGCGTTCTCGTCGAAGCGGACGCCGGCCTGGCGCAGGCCGTCGATCACGGCGAGGTTGTGCGCCTCCTGGAAGAACGCGTGCACGCTCCGGGCGACGATCGGGCCGACGTCGGCGACCTCGAGCAACTGCTCGACCGACGCCGCCTTCAGCCGGTCGAGGTTGCCGAAGTGCAGCGCCAGGTCCTTGGCCGTCGACTCGCCGACGTGGCGGATGCCCAGTGCATAGAGGAACCTCGGCAGCGTCGTCTGCCGGCTCGCCTCGATGCGGGCGACGAGGTTGGCGGCGCTCTTGCCGCCCATGCGGTCGAGCCCTTCCAGCTGTGCCGGCGTCAGGCGGTAGAGATCGGGCAGCGTGCGGACCAGCCCGGCCTCGATCAGCTGGTCGACGATGCGCTCGCCGAGGCCTTCGATGTCGAGCGCGCGGCGGCCGGCGAAATGCAGGATGGCGTGCTTGCGCTGCGCGGCGCAGAAGAGGCCGCCGCTGCAGCGCCAGTCGACCTCGCCTTCCTCGCGGACGATGGCGCTGCCGCAGACCGGGCAGGCGCCGCCGAGCTGCCGGCGCAGGTCGTAGGGCGGGCCGACGTCCTTCGGCCGGCGCTCGGCGACGATGCCGACGATCTCGGGGATGACGTCGCCGGCGCGGCGGACGATCACCGTGTCGCCGATGCGGACGTCCTTGCGCCGCGTCTCGTCCTCGTTGTGCAGGGTGGCGCTGGAGACGGTCGTGCCGCCGACGAAGACAGGTTCGAGCTTGGCCACCGGCGTCAGCTTGCCGGTCCGGCCGACCTGCACCTCGATGCCGCGCAGCAGCGTCGTCCGCTCCTGCGCCGGATACTTCTGCGCCACCGCCCAGCGCGGCTCGCGCGACTTGAAGCCGAGCTTTTCCTGCAGGGCGCGGTCGTCGACCTTGTAGACGACGCCGTCGATCTCGTACGGCAGGGCGTCGCGCTCGGCGGCGACGCGGTCGTGGAAGGCGACCAGGCCTGGCGCGCCTTCGACGCGTTCGTGGTTCGGGCTCGCCGGCGCGCCCATCTTCTCGAGCGCGGCCAGCAGCAGCGTCTGCGTCGGCGGCGGCTCCCAGCCGCGCACCTCGCCCAGGCCGTAGGCGAAGAAGCTGAGCGGCCGCCGCGCCGCTGCGCTGGCGTCGAGCTGGCGCACGGCGCCGGCGGCGGCGTTGCGCGGGTTGACGAAGGTCTTCTCGCCCTTGGCGCCGGCGGCGATCAGCTGCCGCTGCCGTTCGTTCAAGGCCTCGAAGTCGTCGCGGCGCATGAAGACCTCGCCGCGGATCTCGAGCACTTCGGGCGCCACGCCCTTCAGCCGTTTCGGCACGCTGGCGATGGTGCCGACGGTGTGGGTCACGTCCTCGCCCGTCTCGCCGTCGCCGCGCGTCGCCGCCTGGACCAGGCGACCGCGCTCGTAGCGGAGGTTGATGGCCAGGCCGTCGAACTTCATCTCGGCCGCATAGGCCACCGCCGGGTCGGCCTCGCCGAGGCCGAGCAGGCGGCGGATGCGCTGGTCGAACTTCTCCGCGCCGGCGGCGGTGGTGTCGGTCTCGGTGTCGATCGAGAGCATCGGCACCGCGTGGCGCACCGGCTGCAGTCCCTCGAGGACGGCGCCGATGACGCGCGCCGTCGGCGACTCGTCGCTGCGCAGCTCCGGATGCGCAGCCTCGATCGCCTGCAGCTCCTGGAACAGCGCGTCGTAGTCGGCGTCGGGGATGCTCGGCGCGTCGAGGACGTAGTAGGCGTGCGCGTGGCGGGCCAGGACGGCGCGCAGCTCGACCGCGCGATCGGCCGCCTGCCGCGCCGCCGGCTCAGGCGCCGGCGAGGCCACGGGTCAGCTCGCCGGCCGGAACGGGGCGACAGCCGCTCGCGTTCTGGCCGCACCAGAGCGGCGAGAAGTCGCCGCTTCCCCGCGCTTCGGCGGCGGCGCGCAGGGGCGCGATGGCGGCAGTGGCGAGCGGGAA
>NZ_JANODC010000058.1:0-3395 GCF_031412495.1 Rhizobacter sp.
GGCCAGGGCGAGAAGATCGTCTTCGACATGGACGACCCGATGGGCGACTCCACCTGCGTCTCGTGCGGCGAGTGCGTGCAGGCGTGCCCGACGGGGGCGCTGATGCCGGCCGGCGACGTCGCCCTGACGGTGCCGGACAAGCAGGTCGAGTCGGTCTGCCCTTTCTGCGGCGTCGGCTGCCAGCTCACCTACAACGTCAAGGACAACCGCATCCTCTGGGTCGAGGGCCGCGACGGCCCGGCCAACCACGAGCGGCTCTGCGTCAAGGGCCGCTACGGCTTCGACTACGCGCATCACCCGCACCGCCTGACGAAGCCGCTGATCCGGCGCGCCGACGGGCCCAAGCGCGGCGACTTCCAGATGGACCCGGAGCGCGTCATGGACGTCTTCCGCGAAGCGAGCTGGGACGAGGCGCTCGCCTTCGCCGGCGGCACGCTGCGCCGCATCCGCGACGAGCACGGCATGAAGTCGCTCGCGGGCTTCGGCTCGGCCAAGGGCAGCAACGAAGAGGCCTACCTGTTCCAGAAGCTCGTGCGCACCGGCTTCGGCAGCAACAACGTCGACCACTGCACGCGCCTGTGCCACGCCTCGTCGGTGGTGGCGCTGCTCGAGGGCATCGGCTCCGGGGCGGTCTCGAACCCGGTGATGGACGTGATGAAGGCAGAGGTGGTGATCCTCATCGGCGCCAACCCGACCGTGAACCACCCGGTCGCAGCGACCTGGATCAAGAACGCCGCCGAGGCCGGCACCAAGCTCATCGTCTGCGACCCGCGCCGCTCCGACCTGGGCCGGCTCGCGCATCGCTATCTGCAGTTCAAGGCCGACACCGACGTCGCCCTGCTCAACGCGATGATGAACGTCATCGTCGGCGAAGGGCTGGTCGACGCTGCCTTCATCGAGAGCCGGACCATCGGCTACGAGGAGCTGCGTGCCAACGTCGCCGGCTACACGCCTGAGCTGATGGCGCCGATCTGCGGCATCGACGCCGAGACGATCCGCGACGTGGCGCGGCTGTACGCGACGTCCAAGGCGTCGATGATCCTGTGGGGCATGGGCATCTCGCAGCACGTGCACGGCACCGACAACGCCCGCTGCCTGATCGCCCTGGCGCTGATGACGGGCCAGATCGGCCGCCCCGGGACCGGGCTGCATCCGCTGCGCGGCCAGAACAACGTGCAAGGCGCGTCGGACGCGGGCCTGATCCCGATGATGCTGCCCGACTACCAGCACGTCACCGATCCGGCGGCGCGCGCCCGCTTCGAGCGCGCCTGGAGGCTGCCCGAGGGCACCCTGGACACGCAGCCGGGCCTCACAGTCGTCGAGGTGATGCACGCGATCAAGAGCGGCGGCATCCGCGGCATGTACATCATGGGCGAGAACCCGGCGATGTCGGACCCGGACGCCAACCACGCGCGCGAGGCGCTCGCCGCGCTCGAGCACCTGGTGGTGCAGGACATCTTCCTGACCGAGACCGCCTACCTGGCCGACGTCATCCTGCCGGCCAGCGCGTTTCCCGAGAAGACCGGCAGCTTCACCAACACCGACCGGCTGGTGCAGATCGGCCGGCAGGCGCTCGAGCCGCCGGGCCAGGCGCGCCAGGACCTCTGGATCATCCAGCAGATGGGGCGCCAGCTCGGCCTCGACTGGCCCATGGCCCCGGCGTCCGAAGTCTTCGACGAGATGCGCCGGACGATGCCCAGCATCGCCGGCATCACCTGGGAGCGGCTCGAGCGCGAGCACGCCGTCACCTATCCGTGCCGGGAGGAAGGCGACCCGGGCCAGTCGGTGGTGTTCGTCGACGACTTCCCGCGCGAGACGGGGCGGGCCCGGTTCGTCCCGGCCGACATCATCCCGGCCGACGAGCGCCCCGATGCCGAGTACCCGATGGTGCTCATCACCGGCCGGCAGCTCGAGCACTGGCACACCGGCAGCATGAGCCGGCGCGCCGCGGCGCTCGATGCGCTCGAGCCGGACCCGGTCGCCTCGGTGCATCCGCTCGACCTCGCCGCCCTCGGCGGCAAGCCGGGCGACCTGGTGACGATCGAGTCGCGGCGCGGCAAGGTGACGCTCTACGCGCGCGCCGACGAGGGCACGCCGCCGGGCGCGGTGTTCGTGCCGTTCTGCTACTACGAGGCGGCGATCAACCGGCTCACCAACGCGGCGCTCGATCCCTTCGCCAAGATTCCGGAGTTCAAGTACTGCGCCATCCGCGTCTCGCTCGGCGGACCGGAACCCGAGCAGAGCAGCTTCGGCGGCGGCCGGGCGCGCGCGCGGCAGCGTCTCGAGCCCTCCGGCGAAGTCGCCACTGCGCCCTGAGCGCCGGGTTCATTACCTGGCGGTGATCGTTCGCATAGGACAGTTTGACTGTCATTCGTCGCCGCGCATGACTACATTGGGTCCTTGTTTCACGCGCCCGCTTCTCGCGCAGAAGCCGGCGGTTCAAGGAGATCGCCATGACTCAAGTGCAATCGACGCGACGCACCGCCGCCGCAGCCGAAGCAGAGCGGAGTGCCTACAACGCCGCCTTTTACGAGCTCGGTCTCGGCTGGCACTGGAGCGCCGACACCTTCGAGTCGCTGCAGTCGAGCGGCGATCCCTGCGAGCGCATCCGCCACTACATCGAGCAGCAGCATCCGCACCTGCTTCGCGCCTACAACGCCGAGTTCCTGGCGTCGGCGATCGAGTGCCGGCTCGCCGAGCTGCGCCGGGGCGACGCCGACGTGGCATCGCGGCAGGCGCCGCCGCGCCACGCCGGCAGCGTCGAGACCAAGGCCGCGCAGACCGGTTTCTGAGCGGGTGGTAGCGCCGGCGCACCGGCCGGCGGGCCTGCGGGCGTGAAGAACGCCACCCTGCGCCAGCTCAAGCTGTTCGAGTCGGTTGCCCGGCTGAACAGCTTCTCACGCGCCGCCGAGGAGCTGCACCTGACGCAGCCGGCCGTGTCGACCCAGATCAAGAAGCTGGAGGAGCACGCGGGCAACCGCCTGTTCGAGCAGTTCGGAAAGAAGATCTACCTGACGCCGGCCGGCACCGAGCTGCTCGAGATCGCTCGCGCCATCATCGCCCAGTTCGATGCCGCGGCGCAGGCCATGGCGCAGTTCAGCGGCGTCGCGGGCGGCCGGCTCAACGTCGGCGTCATCAGCGCCGGCGACTACTTCTTCCCGCGCCTGCTGGTCGAGTTCGTGCGCCGGCACCGCGACGTCAGCCTGAACTTCAGCGTCCACAACCGCGAAGGCCTGCTCGGCCAGATCGCGCAGAACCTCACCGACCTGGCGATCATGGTCCGGCCGCCGACCGACATGGACACGGTGCAACTCCCGTTCGCGCCGCACCCCTACGTGATCGTCGCCGCGCCCGACCATCCCTGGGTCGGCCAGCGATCGATCCCGCGCACCCTC
>NZ_JANODC010000059.1:0-18456 GCF_031412495.1 Rhizobacter sp.
CACGCTGCGCCTGGACCGAAAGGCCGTGCAGTCGGCAGTGCAGGAGGCACGTGCTGCACTTAGCGCCGGCAGCGTCGCAGCGCATGCCGTGCCGCAAGCAGGGGACGACGCGACCATGCTGCCGTCGAGCCTGGAGCGCGACGAGGGCGACGACCGTTTCGACGACGCGCCCGAGCGCATCGTCGCGACGCCTCAGCGTCGAAGCGCCGAGCTTCGCGACGTACCCGACAAGGCGCGCGCGCCTTACTTCTTCCAGAGATAGCTGGCGATGGCGACGAAGATCAACTTGCGCATGGAAAGCCTCGGCGAAAGGTGGCGTGGAAAGCCCACCCCGGCACGTGCCGTGCCCGAAGCCGTTCGTGAAGGTGACGAGCCTGACCCCGGCACTGGTCACAACGGTTGGGGCTGCTTCGTTCCCGACCTGACCCGGTTCGCCGCGCTTCCATGCGGGGAGGCCCGTCCCGGCCGATTCTAGGCGGTAGCCCCCGTGCCGCCCGGCCGCCGCCGCTTGGCGTTCAGGCGCGCAGGCCGAGTTCGGCGCCGTCGTATTCGAGGCCGAGCGGGTCGATCAGCAGGCGCTTCGGGCCGCTCTCGACCCGGCCGGCCAGCCATGCGTCGATGCCGGCCTTGCGTGCCACCGCGGTCGTGCGCTCGGCGTCCTCCGCGGCGACGAACAGCGCGAAGCCGGCGCCCATGTTGAACGTGCCGTACGCGTCGCGGTCGCTCATGCCGGCCCCGCCCTGGATGAAGCGGAGCACCGGCGGGACATCCGGCAGTGTGTGGATGCGATACGTCAGCGCAGCCGAATGGCGCATGAGCTTGCGCCAGCCGTGGCCCGTGATGTTGGCGCAGTAGTGGGGCCGGATGCCGGCCTTGTGCAAGGCCTCGGTGATCGGCGAGTAGAGAACGGTGGGCTCCAGCAGCGCTTCGCCGTACGACATCGGGAATGCGCTGCCGGGCAGCGGTGTCAGGTAGCCGCGCGGAAGCTGCGTCGCCAGCTGACGGGCGAGGCTGAGGCCGTTGGCGTGGATGCCGCTCGAGGCGAGCAGGACGATCGCGTCACCGGGGCCAAGTCGCTCGCCCAGCGAGAGCCTGTCCTTGGGGCTGACCATGCCGGTGCACGATGCGGCCAGATCGATCCGGCCGTCCGCGACCACGCCGGCGAGGGCCGGCGTCTCGCCGCCGCCCCAGGCCATGCCGCAGTGGTCGCAGGCCCGCTTCCAGCCCTCGACCAGGGCCTGCGCCCGCGCCTTGTTCTCGAACCAGGCGGAGCCGCCCGCGGCCCAGTACGCGTGCGCGAAGAGCGGCGTCGCACCGACCGTGACGAGGTCGTTCACGGCCATCGCGATCGTGTCCTGGGCGATGGCCGCGTAGGGGCTGGTCCCCGTGAGCGACTCCATCTCGTCGGCGACGAGGACCTTGGTGCCCAGGCATTCGACGATGCTGGCCAGGTAGAACGGTCCGACGTCGACGACGTAGGCCGACTCGCCGCGCGACGAGCCGACTTCGCTGAAGCCGTGCGCGTCGAGGTGCACGGCGGTGGAAGCGGCGGCGCGCTGGGCCGCGACCTTGAGCGGGTCGAGCAGGCTGTAGTCGACGCCCGAGCCCTGGTAGCTCAGGCTGTCGAGCCGGGCGGCGACGGTCGTGGCGGGTTCTTCCAAGGTGCCGGATTATCCGTCGCGCCGAGCGGTTTCCGGGCCCGGCCATCGAGGGTGCCCCCCGTAGAATCGAACGGATGTCGAGCACCGTTCTGGCACGCAAGTACCGGCCGAAGAATTTCGAGACGCTGGTCGGCCAGGAGCACGTGGTCCAGGCGTTGTCGAACGCCCTGACTCAGCGCCGGCTGCACCATGCCTACCTCTTCACCGGCACGCGCGGTGTCGGCAAGACCACGATCGCGCGCATCCTCGCCAAGTCGCTCGACTGCACCGGGCCCGACGGCACCGGCGACATCACGGCCCACCCGTGCGGCGTGTGCCCCGCCTGCCGCGACATCGACGCCGGCCGCTTCATCGACTACGTCGAGCTCGACGCGGCATCCAACCGCGGCGTCGACGAGATCACGCGCCTGCTCGAGCAGGCGGTCTACAAGCCCGTCCTTGGCCGCTTCAAGGTCTACCTCATCGATGAAGTCCACATGCTGTCCGGGCACGCGTTCAACGCCATGCTCAAGACGCTGGAGGAACCTCCCGACTACCTAAAGTTCGTTCTCGCGACGACCGATCCGCAGAAGGTGCCGCCCACGGTGCTGTCGCGCTGCCTGCAGTTCAACCTGCGGCCGATGGCGCCCGAGACCATCGTCGGTCATCTCGGGACCATCCTGGCCGCCGAGGCCGTCCGGTTCGACAACGGCGCGCTCAAGCTGATCGCCCGCGCGGCCCGCGGCTCGATGCGCGACGCCGAATCCCTGGCCGACCAGGCCATCGCCTACGGGAGCGGCCGGATCGGGGAAGCCGGCGTGCGCCAGATGCTCGGCGCCGTCGACCGCGGCCACGCGGTCAGGCTCGTCGAGGCGCTCGCCGCGCAGGACGGGGCCGCCGTGCTCGCGGCCATCGAGCAGCTGCGCGGGCTGGGCCTCTCGGCCGGCGGGACGCTCGAGGAGATGGCCATCCTGCTGCAGCAGATGGCCGTGCTCCAGGCCGTGCCCGATGCGCTCGATGCGGGCGACCCGGATGCCCGCGAGCCGGCCCGCCTCGCGCAGCTCATGCCGGCGGACGAGACCCAGCTTCTCTACAGCATCGTCGTGCACGGCCGGGCCGAGCTCGGCCTCGCGCCCGACGAGTACAGCGGCCTGGTCATGGTGCTGCTGCGCATGCTCGCCTTTCCACCCGCGGCGGGAAGAGCCGCCGCACCGGCGACGCCGGCGCCCCTGGCCCAGGCACCGCGGTCGAAGCCGACCGAAGTCGCGGCAGCGCGGCCTGCCGCCGGGCCGACGGTCGACCTCCCGGTCCCTTCCGCCAACCCGGTCGATGCTGCGCCCGACGCGGCGAACGGCGATCGCTGGTTCACGCTCGTGCAGGGGCTGGTCGCCAGCGGCGCCGTCTCGGCGATGGTTCGCGAGCTGGCGATGCAGGCGCAGTGCCTGGGCGTCGTCGACGGCGAGGCGGCCCAGGTCTGGCGACTGCGGGTCGAGCGCGAGAACCTGCGTACGCCGGCCTTGCGCGAACGGCTGCAGGCGGCGGTCGCACAGGCCGCGGGTCGCCCGGTGCGGCTCGACGTCGAGCCGGGCGCCGCCACCGATTCGCCGGCCGCACGCGAGGCCGCCGAGCGCAACCGACGCCAGGCCGAAGCCGAGCGCATCATCCACGACGATCCGCTGGTGAAGGCCCTGATGGCCCAATACAAGACGGCGCGCATCGTGCCGGGCTCGATCAAGCCGCACTGAGAAACAGGAGCACACGACATGATGAAGGGGCAACTCGCCGGGCTGATGAAGCAGGCCCAGGCCATGCAGGACAACCTGAAGAAGGCGCAGGACGAGCTGGCGACAATCGAGGTCGAGGGGCAGTCCGGTGCCGGCCTCGTCAAGGTGACCATGACCTGCAAGCACGACGTCAAGCGCGTCGTCATCGATCCGAGCCTGCTCGCGGAGGACAAGGACATGCTCGAGGACCTGGTCGCCGCGGCCTTCAACGACGGACTGCGCCGTGCCGAGGCGGTGAGCCAGGAGAAGATGGGCAAGCTGACCGCCGGCATGCCCTTGCCGCCCGGCATGAAGCTGCCGTTCTGATGCGGCCAGCCGAGCTGAGGTTTCGCTCTGGCTGCTGAACCCTCGCTCGAGCGCCTCGTCGAGGCGCTGCGTCGCCTGCCGGGCGTGGGCACGAAGTCGGCGCAGCGCATGGCCTGGCACCTGTTGCAGCACGACCGCGAGGGCGCGCGCCAGATCGCCGCGGCCTTGCACGGGGCCGTCGACCGGGTCCGGCACTGCGCCCGTTGCCATACGTTCACCGAGGCCGAGATGTGCAGCATCTGCCTCGACGCGTCGCGCGACGCCCGCCAGCTGGCCGTGGTCGAGACGCCGGCCGACCAGGCCGCCCTTGAACGCACCGGAAGCTACCGTGGCCTGTACTTCGTGCTGATGGGCCGGCTCAGCCCCCTCGACGGCGTCGGCCCGTCCGAAATCGGCGCCCGGCAACTGCTCGACCGGGCCAGCGAGGAGGGGGTCGAGGAGGTCATCCTCGCCACCAACTTCACGGCCGAGGGCGAGGCCACTGCGCACGTGCTCGCCGAAGCCTTGCAGTCGCGCGGCGTCCGCGTGACGCGGCTGGCGCGCGGCGTGCCGATCGGCAGCGAGCTGGAGTACGTCGACCTCGGCACCATCGCCCACGCCTTCAGCGACCGGCGCTGAATCGGGCGCAGCCCTGCCGGCCGCGTCGCGGGCCTACTGACCGGTGGAGCGGGCGGGGCGTCTCGCGGCTGCGGTCGCCTGCTGGCGAGGCCCTTGCTTCGGCGCCGCCTTCCCAGCGCCTGCACTCGCGACGCGACCGGCTATCACGCTGGACGGGCGCGTCGCCACGTGCGCGGCGCGCCCGGGCTCGGCCTGGGCCTGGCGCCTGGCGACCGAGGGCTGGACGTAGACGACCACCGTCCGGCCCGGCGCGAAGCTGGCGCTGGCCGCCACGTCGTTCCACTCCGCGACCTGGGCCGGGCTGACGCGAAAGCGCTTCGCGACCGACGCGACGCTGTCGCGCCTGCCCGCCTTGAGCGACACCTTGCGCAGCGGCGGGGCGTCCGGCGCGAGCGAGATCTGGGCGTTGTCCGCGATGGTGCCGGAGACATTGGCGAGCAGCGAATTGCCGCGCGGCACGAGCAGCGTCGAACCGGCCCTGATCAGCATGCGTGCCGGAATGCGATTGATCTCGCGCAGCTGGTCCTCGTCCATGCCGACCGAGCGTGCCGCGTCCGACGGCTTCATCGTCCGCGGCGCGACCCAGGCGGTCCATGTCGCGAGGCGGCCCCGGTGCAGCGGCAGTTCGCGCACGAACTGGTTGGCGTTGTCGTAGGGAAGCAGGATCTGTGGCGTGCCCTCGGCCAGGATCACCGGCCGGTTCATCTGCGGGTTGAGGGTCTGGAAGCTCTCGAGGGATATGCCCGCGAGCTTGACGGCCGTGGCAACGTCGATGTCTCGCTCGATCGGCACGCTCAGGAAGTACGGGTGGTTCTGCAGCACCGGCAACGTGAGGCCGAAGGCCTGGGGGCGGGCGACGATGTTCTTGACGGCCTGCAGCTTGGGCACGTAGCCCTGCGTCTCGAGCGGCATGCGCAGGCTCTCGTAGCCGGTCGGCAGGCCGTCGCGCCGGTTGCGGGCCATGGCGCGCTGCACGCTGCCTTCGCCCCAGTTGTAGGCGGCCAGGGCGAGGTGCCAGTCGCCGAACATGCCGTGCAGCTTCTGCAGGTAGTCGAGCGCGGCGCGGGTCGACGCGAGAACGTCGCGGCGGTCGTCGCGGAAGACGTTCTGCTTCAGCTCGAAGTCGCGTCCGGTCGACGGGATGAACTGCCACATGCCCGACGCGCTCGCCACGGACATCGCCTGCGGGTTGTAGGCGCTTTCGATGAAGGGCAGGAGCGCGAGCTCCATCGGCATGCCGCGCTTGTCGAGCTCCTCGACGATGTGGAACAAGTAGCGGCCGCCGCGCTCCATCATGCGCGCCACGTAGTCGGGCCGCGACGCATACCAGCGCTCGCTGTCGCGGACGCGGTCGCTGTCGAGATCGTTCATGGCGAAGCCGCGCCGGAGACGGTCCCAGAGGTCGACACGAGTTGCCCGATCCTCCAGGTCGAGACGGACCTCGGGACGAAGGGGGTCGATCGGCACCGGTGCAGCGACGACCGGCTCCGCCTGCGAGGCGGCGGCAGCGACGCTGGAGGCGGCGGCCTGATCCAGGGCCTTCGCAGGCTCAGCCGGCGGGGCGGCCGGCGCCGGCATCGCGACGACAGGGCGGGGCGCTTCGCGCGGAGGCGCTGAAACACAACCGGCCAGAAGAAGGATGAGCGGGAGGAGGCAGTGGGATGCTCGGCCCGCGAGGCCCGATCGTGCTTCGCGTCGTGTCGTCATCGGAAGTCGTTTTTCCAGGTCCGCAATGCCGCGAGGACTTCGCTGCCGCCGGTGCCGGAGGCACCGTGCGCGCGGGCCGCGGCGACCACCGCCGGCTCGCCGCAGCGAAGGAAAGGATTGATGAGCCGCTCGCGGCCCACGGTCGACGGCAGCGTCGGCTCGCCTTCCTGGCGCATCGCCTGGCAGCGCGCGGTGTGCTCGAGGACCTCGCGGTTGCCGGGCTCGACGGCCTGCGCGAACCTGAGGTTAGACAGCGTGTACTCGTGGCCGCAGCAGACGCGCGTGTCGTCGGGCAGCGCAGCGAGCTTGCCGAGCGAGGTGTACATCTGCTCGGCCGTGCCTTCGAACAGCTTGCCGCAGCCGGCCGAGAACATCGTGTCGCCGCAGAAGACGATCGGATCGCCTGCGCCTTCGGCGCTCACGTAGGCGATGTGACCGGCGGTGTGGGCAGGGATGTCGAGGACCTCGAAGCGAAGGCCGAGCACCTCCGCCGTTTCGCCTTCGCGAAGGCCGATGCAGGGCTGGGGAACCTTTTCCCGGGCCGGGCCGAACACCGGCCCGTTCAGGCGCGTGCGCAGGGCATCGACGCCGCCGACATGATCGGCGTGGTGATGGGTCAATAGAATACCGACCAGTTCGAGCCGCCGCGCATCTAGCGCGGCTTCGACGGGCCCCGATTCGCCCGGATCCACGACGATCGCTCGCTGGCCATCGTCGATCATCCAGATGTAGTTGTCGGAGAACGCGGCGAGTGCGGTCAGGTTCATGACGGAAGGCGCGATCATACAGTTGCCCCAATGGCTGCAGACCCCTGCAGGCGAGTACTTGTTGGCATGGGAACAGCGCCATCTGGACCAGGCCGTGGCCGATCTGTTCGGCTTCCATGCACTGCAACTCGGCCTGCCTGAACTGGCCGCCTTGCGCGCCAATCGCATGCCGCATCGCTGGCTTGCGGTCGAGTCGCCGCCGTCGGATCCGGCCACGGCGCCGGAGGTTCCGGAAGATTTGCAGAGCGATGGCCCGGCGCGGGTCGCCGTCCTGCCGAGGCCGGCCCTGCACTGCCACTTCGATGCCCTGCCGTTCGACTCGAGCAGCCTCGACCTCGTCGTCCTCCCGCACTCGCTCGAGCTCGCTCGCGACCCCCACCTGGCGCTGCGTGAGGTCGAGCGCGTCCTTGTCCCGGAAGGCCGCGTCCTCATCGTCGGCTTCAACCCGGCGAGCCTGTGGGGCGCGCGGCAGCGTCTCGGCCGCCTGCGCCAGCGCCTTACCCGCGGGCCGGAGCGCGACCTGTTCCTGCCGCGGGCCGGCGAGTTCATCGGCTATCGCCGCTTGCGCGACTGGCTGCGGCTCCTGAGCTTCGAGGTGGAGGCCGGCCGCTTCGGCTGCTACATCCCGCCGGTCAGGACGGCGCGCTGGGTCTCCCGCTTCGCCTGGATGGAGCGAGCCGGCGAACACTGGTGGCCGGTCTTCGGAGCGCTCTACTACATCGTCGCCGTCAAGCGCGTGCGCGGCATGCGGCTGGTCGGCCTCATCCGCAAGGAAGCGCGCCTGAAGGCGGTCACCGCGCCGGCACCTGCGGCCGTCGCGCATCGCGAACTGGAAGCGCATCTGGATGAGCATTGAGCGGGCCTCCGCGGCCAAGTGGGTCGCCTACACCGACGGCGCCTGCGCCCCCACGAACCCGGGACCGGCCGGCTGGGGCGCGGTCGTGATCGCCCCCGACGGGCAGACCGAGACCGATCATTTCGGCTTCATCGGCCTCGGCACGAACCAGATCGCCGAGCTCACCGCCGCCATCGAGGGCCTGCAGCGCGTGCCCCGGGGTGCAGCGGTCGAGCTGGTCTCGGACAGCCAGTACGTGCTGAAGGGCATCTCGGAATGGCGCGCCGCCTGGGAGCGCAAGGGCTTTCGCAACTCGAAGGGCGAGCCGGTCGCCAACCTGGCCTTGTGGAAGCAGCTCTTCGCCGAGGCCGATGCGCGCCGCGTCAGCGTTCGCTGGGTGCGCGGCCACACGGGCGATCGCTGCAACGAGAAGGCCGACGCGCTCGCCAACAAGGCCCTGGCCCTGAAGACGCGCAGCGCCTAGCGTCCCTACGGGGCGATGCGGCGCGCTGCGGGCAGCGCGCCGCAGGTGCCTCAGTGCAGGCCGCGCTCGACCTCGAGCAGCTGGAACCGCGCCAGGGCGAGGTTGGTGCGGTGCTTCTCGAGAACCGCCACCAGCACCAGCCCGGCATGACGCTGCAGGGCGCGGATCAGCACATGGCGGGCGCCAGCGGTGGTGATGACCTCGTCGATCGGGTCGACAAGGCCCATGGCGCGGGCGGAATCGCGATGGGCGGCCAGGACCTGCGCGCAGGCGGCGCCGCCGAGCTCCATGTCGAGCGCGCTCGGATCGAGCGCTTCGTGGGCGAGGACGAGACCGCTGGCGGCGTCGACCAGGGCGCAGCCGAGCAGGCCGTCGAGCTTGAGCAAGGTCGACAAGGCCTGCCGTGCGCGGGCCGCATCGAGAACGCTGCGGCCGGCCGCGGTGGCTGCGGCCGGGGCAGGCACCTCGGGAGCCGGGACCTTGAGGCTGCCGATCTCGTCGACCTTCACGGGAAAGTCGCTGATGCCGAGCATCGACGACACCGCGCCGGGATCCCAGCCCGGCTGCAGCTTGGCCTCGTTCCAGACCCCGAGCATCGCGTTCCACACCGACGACGCGCCGGTCATCGGTTCGCTCACCAGGTGCACGTGCAGGCGCTCCGGCCATACGACGGCCTCGACCTTGTTGTTGATCCAGCTCGCGTTCGGCGGCAGCTGGAACAGGAGATGGGCACAGCGCCAGGTCGGCAGGCTGATGGCGTGACGCAACGACGCCAGCAGGGCGTCGATGGCGTGCGGCTGCATTGGGCCGATGATCACGGCCGTCATCTGGCTGCGCTCCATCAGCGCGACCGGGATCTCGGCGTTCTCGGGCCCCGGTGCGCGCACGTCGGCGTGGAAGATGCGAAGGGTGTCCTCCTGGCGTCGGACGAGCGTCGTGCGCTCGATCATCGCCAGCGTCCGCAGGGTCGTCTTCTCGCGCAGGTGCAGCCGCTCGATCGGCCGGCCGCCGGCATCGGACAAGGCCTTGATCACTGAGGAGGCCCAGACGCCCACCGGGTCGAGCAGGGTGATCATCGACGACGCCGTCTCCAGGTCGGCACGAGTGTTGGCGAAGTGCTCGCGGATCGCCTGGGCCGGAGAGCCCACCACGACCAGGTCGCTCAGGTGCCGGTCGATGATCTGGCCGCGCTCGTTCACCTCGGTGGCGACGCTCTCCATGATCTGCGTCGCCGCGAACCCGCGCGGGTCGACCATCGTGTCGTCGAAGTCGGGCGTCTTCTTCGGACCGAGGTCCCCGAACAGCGAAGTCAGCATGCTTGCTCCTGATGACGCCGAGGCGCCTCGTCGACTCCGGGCAGTCTAGGGGTCGACTTGTGCTGCCTTGTCCCTACCTTTTGTTACACCGATGCACGGCGCCGGACGGCCGATGGCCGGCACCACGCATCCTCCTTCGCCCGGTAACGCGCTGCGTGCCCGCCGTCTACCATCGATCCCGATGCCTGCTGCGAACCACACTCCCGTCCGGGCCCCGATGCGGCCGGACGCCGCTGTCATGGGCCTGGTCGGCCTGGCCCACTGCGTCAGCCATTTCAGCCAGCTGCTCCTGCCGCCGCTCTTTCCCTGGCTGAAGGACGCCTTCCAGGTCAGCTACACCGAGCTCGGCTTCCTGCTCACCGTCTTCTTCGTCGTGTCGTGCGCGGTCCAGGCGCTGTCGGGTTTCGCGGTCGACCGCTTCGGACCGCGGCCCATCCTCTTCGGCGGCATCGCGCTGCTCGCCGTCGCCGCGTTCGGGTTCGCGGGCAGCAGCAGCTACGCGATGCTCGCCTTCTGGGCCGTGGTCGCCGGCGTCGGCAACGGCGTGTTCCACCCGGTCGACTACACCCTGCTCAATCGCAAGGTCCACGTCTCGCGGCTGGGCCATGCCTTCAGCGTGCATGGCATCACGGGCAGCCTCGGCTGGGCCCTGGCGCCGGCGATGCTGGTGCCGGTCGCGCTGGCGTTCTCGTGGCGGGTCGCGCTCGCTTCGGCCGGCGCCTTGATCGTCCTGGTGCTGCTCGTGCTCCTGCTGAACCGGACGCACCTGACGATCGCCGCGACGCGCGCCCTCGTGTCCTCGGGCGAAACGCGCAACGAGGTGGCGCCGGTCGGCGAGAGCTTCGCCTTCCTCGCCTTGCCCGCTGTGTGGGTCTGCTTCGCCTTCTTCTTCCTCTACGCCGCGATCATCAGCGGCATCCAGGCCTTCGCACCGGAAGCGGCTCGCCTCCTGCACGACGTGCCTGCGCAAACGGCCGCCCTGTGCCTGACCTTCTACATGGTCGCGAGCGCCGCCGGCATGGTGCTTGGCGGCTTCCTCGCTGCCGACCCGGCGCGCTCGGAGAGAATCGTCGCGCTCGCCTTCACTGCGGCGGCGGTGCTTGCGCTCACCATGGCCTATGCGCCGCTTGTTTTCCTGGCCGTACCGGTGATCTTCGTCATGATGGGGGTGGCATCCGGCATCGCCGGACCGTCGCGCGACCTGCTCGTCAAGCGCGCGTCGCCCGAGAACGCAACCGGCCGCGTCTACGGCATCGTCTATTCCGGCCTCGACATCGGCCAGGCGATCGCGCCCCTGGCCTACGGTGCGCTGATGGACCGGCACCGGCCGAGCGCCGTCTGGGTCGGCATCGCGATCCTGCAGGGCCTGCTCGTCTTCACCGCCTTCAACGTGCGCCGGGCGCGGCGCACCGCGCACGAGCCGGCGGCCGCGTAGCGCTGCGGGGGGCGGCGCTTCCTAGACAGCGCTGCGGTGACGCTCGATGCAGGTGGCGAGCACCTTGTCGGCAGGGCGCTTCCACCAGTGCTCGCTGGAGAAGATCTCGACCTCGCTGTAGCCGGCGAAGCCGGCTTCTTCCATGCAGGCGCGGATGCGCGCGATCTCGATCACGCCGTCGCCCATCATGCCGCGGTCGTTCAGAAGATCGCGCGTCGGCACCAGCCAGTCGCAGACGTGGAAGGCGAGCAGGCGATCCTCGCCGGCGCGGGCGATCTGCGCCTCGAGCTTCGGGTCCCACCACACGTGGTAGACGTCGACGGCGACGCCGAGCGCGGCGCCCTTCGGACCGCGGGCGCACTCCGGATCGATCGCATCGCAGAGGTCGAGCGCCTGCTCCAGCGTGTTGACGCAGGCGCGGTCGGCCGCGTACATCGGGTGCAGCGGCTCGATGGCCAGCGGCATGCCGGCCGTGCGTGCGTGCTCCAGCGCGGCGGCGATGCCGTCGTGCACGTCCCGTCGCGCCGCGAACAGGTCCTTCGACTGCGGCGTGCCGGCGAGCGCCCCGGGCAGGCTGCCGACGACGAGCACGAGGCAGGCGGCGTCGAGCGCCGCGGCCTCGTCGATGGCGCGCCGGTTGTCGTCGAGCGCCAGTCGCCGCCCCGCGGCGTCCATCGCCGGGAACATGCCGCCGCGGCAGTAGCCGGAGAGGGCCAGCTCGTGGCGCTGCACGAGCGACTTCGTGCGCTCGAGGCCGATCGCCGCGACCTGGTCGCGCCACGGCGAGATGGCGCGGATGCCGTGCCGGGCGCAGGCCTCGATCGCCTTGTCGAGCGTCCCCGCCCCTCGCAGGGTGGCGGTGTTTATCGACAGCCAGCGGTGGTCGGCGGAGAAGTCGCGCACGATCTTCCTGTGATGGCCTCGATCAGCCTTCGACGCCGTTCAGCGCGAGGAGCTGCTTCATGCGCCGGACGGCGAGCTCCGGCTGCCCCAGCAGCCCGGCCGCGTCGGCGAGGCGGAAGGCTTCGGCGAAATGAAGCAGCGACCGTGCGCTCTGCTGGCCGCCGACCATCGTGAAGTGCGACTGGTGGCCGCCGAGCCAGGCCAGGAAGACGATGCCGGTCTTGTAGAAGCGCGTCGGCGCCTGAAAGATGTGGCGCGAGAGCGGCACCGTCGGCGCGAGCAGGGCGTGGAAGCGCGGCAGGTCGCCCTCGGCGAGGGCCGAGAGCGCCGCGCTCGCGGCCGGCGCGATGGCGTCGAAGATGCCGAGCAGGGCATCGCTGTGGTGGTGGTTCGACGCGGTGCCGACGCCGTCGCCGGCGATCAGCTCGGCGTAGCTGAAGTCGTCGCCGGTGTACATGCGCACGCCTTCCGGCAGACGACGCCGCATGGCGATCTCCTTGTCCTTGTCGAGCAGCGAGATCTTGATGCCGTCGACCTTGCCGGGGTTGGCGGCGATCACGCCGAGCGCCGTCGCCATCGCGGTGTCGACGTCGGCGCTGCCCCAGTAGCCGGCCAGGGCCGGGTCGAACATGTCGCCGAGCCTGTGCAGGACGACCGGCTGCTTCGCCTGCATGAGGACGCGGTCGTAGACGCGCTCGTAGTCGGCGGGGCTGGTCGCGACCCGCGCCAGCGCGCGGCTCGCCATCACGATGAGGCGGCCGCCGTGCCTCTCGATCGCCTCCATCTGCTCCTCGTAGGCATGGATGACGTCGTCGACCCGTGTCGACGCATCGAAGGCGAGGTGGTCCGTGCCGCAGCCCGAGGCGACGCGGGCGCCCGGGTGGTCGCGCGCGGCGTCGAGCGAACGGCGGATCAGCTCCAGCGAGGTCGGCCAGTCGAGCCCCATGCCGCGCTGCGCCGTGTCCATGGCCTCGGCGACGCCGAGGCCCAGCGACCAGAGGCGTTGCCGGTAGGCGATCGTCGCGTCCCAATCGATGGCCGCCCCGAGCCAAGGATCGACGGCGGCGAGCGGGTCGGCGACGACGTGCGCCGCGGAGTAGGCGATGCGCGTGAACGGCCGGGTCGGCGCACCGGCGGCGATCGGCGCCGTGCCGCGGAGCACGTAGCGCTCGAGGCGACCGTTGGCGGCGGGCAGCGAGAGGGAGAGGGCAGATGCGTTCGTCATCGCGACCTCAGACCTTGAGCGCGGGCACATCGATCCAGCGCCTTTCCTTCCAGCTCGCCAATGCCGCCTCGACGAGCTGGACGCCCTTGGCGCCTTCTTCCAGCGTCCACTTCCACGGCCCCTCTTCGGCGACGTGGCGGATGAAGTGCTCCCACTGGATCTTGAAGCCGTTGTCGTAGGCCATCGAGTCGGGGATCTCCTGCCACTGGTCGTGGAACTTCATCGACTGCTTGACGTCGGGATTCCACACCGGCCGGGGCGTGGCCACGCGCGACTGCGCGACGCAACTCGTGAGCCCGGCCACTGCCGAGCCGTCCGTGCCGTCGACGTGGAAGCTGACGAGGTCGTCGCGACGGACGCGCGTCGCCCACGACATGTTGAGCTGGGCCACGATCGGCTCGCCGTCGAAGCCCTTCAGCTGCACCGTCGCGTAGGCGGCGTCGTCGGCGGTCGCGGCATAGGGCCGGTCGTTCTCGTCCCAGCGCTTCGGGATGTGCGTGGCGCCCAGGCAGGAGACCGACTGCACCTCGCCGAACAGGTTGTCGAGCACGTAGCGCCAGTGGCACATCATGTCGAGGATCATCCCGCCGCCGTCTTCGGCGCGGTAGTTCCACGACGGGCGCTGGATCGGCTGCAGATCGCCCTCGAAGACCCAGTAGCCGAACTCGAGCCGCAGCGACAGCATGCGGCCGAAGAAGCCGGCGCGGCGCAGCATGTCGAGCTTGCGCAGGCCCGGCAGGAACAGCTTGTCCTGGACCGCGCCGTGCTTGAGCCCCGAGGCCTGGGCGACGCGCGCGATCTCGACCGCCTGGTTCAGGTTGGTCGCGATCGGCTTCTCGCAGTACACGTGCTTGCCGGCGCGCAGCGCCTGCGCCAGCAGCTCGGGCCGCATCTGCGTCGTGCCGGCATCGAAGAAGACGGTGTCGTTCCTGTCGGCCAGGGCCGCGGCGAGGTCGGTGCCCCAGCGCTCAATGCCGTTCGCCCTGGCCAGGGCCTCGATCTTCTCGGCGTTGCGGCCGATCAGGATCGGATCCGGCACGACGCGGTCGCCGTTGCCGAGCTTCACGCCGCCTTCGGCACGGATGGCGCAGATGGAGCGTATGAGATGCTGGTTCATCCCCATGCGGCCGGTGACGCCGTGCATGATGAGACCGAGTCGTCGAATGGCCATGTTGTCTTTCCAGGCTGTCTGTCGGGCTACGCCTGGGCCGCAAGGCCCGTGACGCGAAACTTGAGGGAGTGGTCGTAGGGCAGGGCTGGCGTCGCGAACTCGACGTCGTTGCGCACGTAGTGCAGGGCGCAGGCGCGGCGCCACTTCGTGCTGTGGTTCGGGCCGGACTGGTGGAACGTGTTGCCGTGGTGGAAGCTCACGCCGCCCTTTCGCACCGGCGCCGGCACCATCGGCTGCTTGTCGAGGATCGTTCCCGGCAGCTGCAGGTTGTAGGGCTCGCTCGCCGGTGCGGTGTGGCCGTACACGGGACCCTGGTTCGTGCCGTCGCCGAAGTACAGGCAGCCGTTCTCGAGGGTCGCGTCGTCGAGCGCGAGCCAGGCCGTGACCACGCCTTCGATGTCGGTCGGGCCGAAGTAGAAGTTGTCCTGGTGCGCCGGCTTGGGCCCGCCGCCTTCGGGCGGCTTGAAGAAGATCTGGCTGAAGTAGACCGACACGGCCGGCCCGATGAACTGCTGCACCAGCGAGACCAGGCGCGGGTCACGGGCCAGCGACTGCACGGCCTCGCGATGCGCGTGCGGGTTGTCGAGCTTGCGCAAGACGGTGCGTGCCTGCACGCCGCCGTCGACGTACCACGCACGCTGCTCGGGCGGGAGGGCGGCGAGGAAGCTCTCGCCCCAGGCCTCGATGTCTCGCACGATCGCGTCCATCTCGGTCGGCGCGAAGACGCCGTTGACGGTCACGTGACCATGGTGACGGTAGTAGCCGAGGTCGACGGCGTCCATCAGTCCTCCGAAATCCGGGATTATCCCGAAGTCCGGCCGAGGGCCGGCCCGCCTCCGGCACACTTCGGCGATGACCCAGCACCCGAAGCCACGCCCCGCCGGCCATGCCCTGGTCGAAGCCCTCGTCGCGCAAGGCGTCGGCATGGCCTTCGGCGTTCCCGGCGAGAGCTACCTCGCTGCGCTCGACGGCTTCCACGAGCACGCCGACCGCATCCGCTTCGTCAGCTGCCGGCACGAGGGCGGCGCCAGCTTCATGGCCGAAGCGCAGGGCAAGCTGAGCGGCCGGCCCGGCGTCTGCTTCGTGACGCGCGGCCCCGGCGCGAGCAACGCGGCGATCGGGCTGCATACCGCCTTCCAGGATTCGACGCCGATGGTCCTCTTTATCGGCCAGGTCGCGAGCCACCAGCGCGACCGCGAGGCCTTCCAGGAGGTCGACTACCGGCAGATGTTCGGCCCCGGCACCCTCGGCTTCGCCAAGTGGGTCGGCGAGGTGCACGACCCCGACCGCCTGCCCGAGTACGTGGCGCGCGCCTTCCACACCGCGCTGCAGGGAAGGCCAGGACCGGTGGTCCTCGCGCTGCCCGAGGACATGCTGAGCGCGCTCACCTCGGCGCCGGAGCTCCCGCGCGCCGAGCCTGCCTTGGCCGCGCCGGCGCCGGATGCCTTGCGCGACCTGCGCGACGCGCTGCTCGCGGCGCGGCAACCGATCGTCATCGTCGGCGGCAGCGGCTGGGACGCGCGTTCGTGCGAGGCGCTCGAGCATTTTGCCGAGCGCTGGCAGCTTCCCGTCGGCTGCGCCTTCCGCTTCCAGGACACCTTCGACAACGCCCATCCGAACTACGCCGGCGAGGTCGGCATCGGCATCGCTCCGAAGCTGGCGCAGCGCATCCGCGACGCCGACCTCGTCCTCGCCGTCGGCCCGCGGCTCGGCGAGATGACCACCGGCGGCTACGAGCTCCTGGTGCCGCCGCGGCCGCGGCAGAAGCTGATCCACGTGCACGCCGGCGCCGAGGAGCTGGGCCGCGTCTACGCCGGCGACCTGCTCGTGCATTCCTCGATGGCGTGCATCGGCCCGGCGCTCGCGGCCCTGGATCCACCGGCCGCGCCGGCCTGGGCGACGTGGACCCGGGCCGCGCACGCCGACTACGAGGCCAACCTCGTTCCCACCCCGGTCGAGCCGCTCGACATGGCCGAGGTCGTGCGCACCGTCGAGCGCCTGGTGCCGCACGACGCCGTCTTCACCAACGGCGCCGGCAACTTCAGCGGCTGGCTGCACCGCTTCCATCGCTATGCCGGGCTGCGCCACGCCGGCCGGAGCCAGCTCGCGCCGACCTCGGGCGCGATGGGCTACGGCTTCCCGGCCGCGGTGGCCGCGTCGCTGCTGCAACCCGCACGCACCGTGGTCAACCTTGCCGGCGACGGCGACTTCCTTATGACCGGCCAGGAGATGGCGACGGCGATCGCGAACGGGGCCGGCTCCGGCCCCGGCAAGCTCGTCAGCATCGTCGTCGACAACGGAACCTACGGCACGATCCGCATGCACCAGGAGCGCGAGTACCCGGGCCGCGTCTCCGGCTCGGACCTCGGCAACCCCGACTTCGCCGCGCTCGCGCGCGCTTACGGCTGGTTCGCGCCGGAGCGGGTCGACACGACGAACGGCTTCGAACCGGCCCTTCGCGCTGCGCTCGACGCCGGCCGGCCGGCGCTCATCCACCTCCGCCTCGCCGCCGACGTGATCACGAGCCGGACGACGCTGGCCGCGATTCGCCGCCAGGCCGAGGCGCGCCTGGACGCGGGGCCGGAGGCCGGGCGATGAGCGAGGCCGAGTTCTCCACCTGCGACCTGTGCGACGCGCACCTGCGCTCGGCCGGCACCTTGCTGCAGGCGCTGCCGCCCGTGTTCCACGACTACGGCGGGCTGGCGCGCTTCAGCGGTACCGTCGCCACGGTGAAGTGCTTCGAGGACAACTCGATGCTGCGCGCGGCCGTCGCCGAGGCGGGGCAGGGCCGCGTCCTCGTCGTCGACGGGGGTGGCTCGGTGCGGCGGGCGCTCGTCGGCGGCAACATCGCGGCGACGGCGGCGAAGAACGGCTGGGCCGGCATCGTCGTCCACGGTGCGGTGCGCGATGCCGCCGAGCTGGCGGCGTGTGCGATCGGCATCCGCGCCCTCGCTCTGCATCCCTTGCCGACCGAGAAGCGCAACCAGGGCGAGCGCGATGTGCCGGTGCAGATCGAGGGCGTGTGGGTCCGCCCCGGCGAGCGGCTCTACGCCGACGCCGACGGCATCGTCGTCATGCCGGTGCCGGCCTGAGGACCTCGAGCAGGCGGTCGAGGCCGCCCTCGTCGATCGCCACCATCGCCGCGTCGCGGACCCTGGGCTTGGCCCGGTAGGCGACGGACAGGCCGGCCGCGGCCATCATGGGCAAGTCGTTGGCGCCGTCGCCGACCGCGAACGATCGCTGCGGCTCGATGCCGAGCGCGGCGCAGGTCTCGAGCAGCATGCGGCGCTTCTCCTCGCCGTCGCAGATGTCGCCCCAGGGCTGGTCGACAAGCCGGCCGGTAAGGACACCGGACTCGACCTCCAGCACGTTGCTGCGCGTGAAGTCGATCTGCAGGCGGTCGCGGACACGGTCGGTGAAGAAGGTGAAGCCGCCGGAGACGAGCAGCGTCTTCAGCCCGGCGTCGCGGCAGGCCGCGATCAGCGCCTCCGCACCCGGGTTGAAGCGCAGGCGTTCGTCGTAGACCCGCTGCAGCGCCTCTGCCGGCACGCCCTTCAGCAAGGCGACGCGGCGGCGCAGGCTTTCCTTGTAGTCGGCGATCTCGCCGCGCATGGCCGCCTCGGTGATGGCCGCGACCTCGGCCTTCTTCCCGGCCATCGCCGCGATCTCGTCGACGCACTCGATCGTGATCAGGGTCGAGTCCATGTCGAACGCGGCCAGGCGGAAGTCGGCGAGGAAGAGCGGCTCCGTCACCCCGCGCACGACGAGGCCGGGGCGGCTGCTCATGCGGGCTCCAGGACCTTCGGCGTCCCGAGCGTGCGGAGCACGTCCCGGACCAGGCCGACGCGGTCGCGGACCTCGGGCGCCTCGCGCTCGATGCGCAGCTTCTCGTTGCCGACCAGCTTGATGTGCCGGTTCTTCTGCACCAGCTCGATGATGCGGATCGGTTCGATCGGCGGATTCGGCACGAAGGTGATCGTCGAGACGCGCTCGCCGGCATCGATCCGGGACACCCCGTAGGCCTTGGCGAGAACGCGCAGGCGGTGCACGTCGAACAAGGTCTGCCCCTGCGGCGGCAGCTTGCCGAAGCGGTCGGTGATCTCCTCGAGCAGGGCGTCGATCTGCTCCGACTTGCTCGCGCTGGCCAGCCGCTTGTAGAGCGACAGGCGAATGTGCACGTCACCGCAGTAGCTGTCGGGCAGCAGGGCGGGCGCGTGCAGGTTGATCTCGGTCACCGCCGAGAGGGGCGCCAGCAGGTCGGGCTC
>NZ_JANODC010000060.1:0-5831 GCF_031412495.1 Rhizobacter sp.
TGCCGCCGGTGCCGACCTCGGGCCAGACGCGCTTGGCGTTCGGTGCCGCGCCGTCGACGCGCAGGCACGCACCCGACACGAACGCCGCCGCCGGCGAGAGCAGGTAGACGATGGCCGAGGCGACCTCGCTCTCGGTGCCGAGGCGGCGCAGCGGCACGAGCTCGGGCAGGCCGCGCAGCGTCGCCTGCATCTCGGGCGGATAGCGGTCGAGGCCGCTCGACGCGATCCAGCCCGGCGCAACCGCGTTGACGCGCACCGGCGCCCACTCCAGCGCTGCGGTCTCGGTGAGGTTCAGCATCCCGGCGCGCGCCGCGCCGGAGTGGCCCATGCCCGGCATGCCGCCCCACATGTCGGCAATGATGTTGACGATGGCGCCGCCGTTCACCCGTGGCGGCCCATCCGCTGCATCGCTCCCCCCGCTCGCGACGAGCATCCACTGCGTGACGCACTCGCGCGCCATCAGGAAGCCGCCGGTGAGGTTGTTGCGCACGACCGCGTCCCACCCCTTGGCGCTGATCGAGGCGAGCGGCGCGGGGAACTGGCCGCCGGCGTTGTTCACCAGCGCATCGATGCGGCCGTGCCGGGCCAGGATCGCGGCGACCGTGCTGCGCACTGTCTCTTCCTCGCGGATGTCGCAGGCATGCGTGGAGCAGATGCCGCCGGCGGCCTCCATCTCCAGCCGCACCGCATCGAGCCTGTCGATGCGCCGGCCGACGATGGCCACCGCGGCGCCGAGCGACGCCAGCTCGTGCGCCGTGCAGCGGCCGATGCCGGAGCCGCCGCCGGTGACGACCACCGCCTGGCCCTGCAGCAGCCCCGGCGCGAAGATGGATCGATAGCCCGTCATGTGCCTGTCGTTCAACCAAGCACCTGCTCGGTGCCGGCGAGTGTGCCGAGCCGGATAATCTTGTCAATGCGGGCGACCGTCGTCGCCGCCGCGCGCTTCGGAGCCTTGCCATGACCCACGCCATGATCTTCGACGCCGTCCGCACGCCGCGCGGCAAGGGCAAGAAGGACGGCAGCCTGCACGAGGTCAAGCCGATCGACCTGCTCGCCGGCCTGCTCGTCAAGCTGCAGAAGCGGCACGGATTCGATCCGGCCGCGCTCGACGACGTCGTCATGGGCGTTGTCTCGCCGGTCGGCGAGCAGGGCTCCGTCATCGCCAAGACGGCGGCGCTGAAGGCCGGCTGGGACGTCAAGGTCGCCGGCATGCAGATCAACCGCTTCTGCGCCTCCGGTCTCGAGGCCGTGAACATCGCGGCGCAGAAGGTGGCGAGCGGCTGGGAAGACCTCGTCGTCGCCGGCGGCGTCGAGAGCATGTCCCGGGTGCCGATCGGCTCGGACGGCGGCGCCTGGTCGCAGGATCCGGCCACCAACTTCCAGATCGGCTTCGTGCCCCAGGGCATCGGCGCCGACCTGATCGCGACGCTGGCCGGCTGGGGCCGCGAGGACGTCGACCGCTACGCGCTCACCTCGCAGCAGCGCGCGGCCGCGGCGCAGTCGGCCGGCCGCTTCGACCGCTCCGTGCTCGCCGTCGAGGACGAGATCGGCCTCACCGTCCTCGAGCGCGACGAGTTCATCAAGCCGCGGACCACGCTCGAGGGCCTCGGCCAACTCAAGGTCGCCTTCGAGGAGCTGGGCGCGATGGGCTTCGACGCGGTGGCGCTGGCCCGCTACCCGCAGGTCGAGCGCATCGCCCACGTGCACACGGCCGGGAACTCGTCGGGCATCGTCGACGGCGCGGCCGCCGTGCTCGTCGGCAGCGAGGCGATGGGCCGCACGCTGGGCCTGGTGCCGCGGGCGCGCATTGTCGCCACCGCGCTCTCCGGCGCCGACCCGACGATCATGCTCACCGGCCCGATGCCGGCGACGCGCAAGGCGCTCGCCAAGGCCGGCCTCAGCGTCGACGAGATCGACCTGTTCGAGGTGAACGAGGCCTTCGCCGCGGTGCCGATGCGCTTCATGCGCGAGCTGAACGTGCCGCACGAGAAGGTCAACGTCAACGGCGGCGCCATCGCCATGGGCCACCCGCTCGGCGCGACCGGCGCGATGCTGGTCGGCACGCTCCTCGACGAGCTCGAGCGGCGCGGGCTGAAACGCGGCGTCGTCACCTTGTGTGTCGGCGGCGGCATGGGCATCGCCACCGTCATCGAGCGCGTCTGACGATGCGCACCCTGCGCTACGAGATCGATGCCGGCGGCATCGCCACGATCACCTTCGACGCCCCCGACGCCTCCGTCAACACCATGACGCCGGAGTGGCAGGCCGACCTCGCCGAGGCCGCAGCGCATGCGCTGGCGGACAAGGACCGCATCCGCGGCGTGCTGCTCGCTTCGGCGAAGCCGACCTTCTTCGCCGGCGCGGCCTTGAAGAGCTTGCTGACGCTCACGGAGAAGGACGCGGCTGCGAGCTTCGCTGCCATCGAGGCCATGAAGGCGAGCTTCCGCAAGCTCGAGACGCTGGGTCGCCCGGTCGTGACGCTCCTCGCCGGATCGGCGCTCGGCGGCGGCTGGGAGGTCGCCCTGATCGGCCACGCACGCTTCGCCCTCGACGACGCGAAGATCCAGTTCGGCACGCCCGAGGTGTCGCTCGGCCTCATTCCCGGCGGCACGGGCATCACGAAGACGGTGCGCCAGCTGGGCCTCCTCGCGGCGCGGCCGTACCTCGTCGAGGGGCGCCTCTTCGGCCCGCGCGAGGCGCGCGAGCTCGGCTGGATCGAGGCCCTGTTCAGCAGCGTCGACGAGATGCGCGAGCAGGCGCTGGCCTGGATCGACGCGCATCCGGATGCCATGCAGCCGTGGGACCGGCGCGACTACCGCCTGCCCGGTGGCACGCCGTCGAGCGCGAAGATCGCCGCCGCGCTTGCAGTCGCTCCGGCGATGCTGGCGCAGCAGACGCGCGGCCTCTACCCGGCGCCGCAGGCGGTGCTTGAGGCCATGGTCGAGGGCGCCCTGGTCGACTACGACACGGCGACGCGGATCGAGAGCCGCAAGCTGGCCCGGGTCATGGTCGGGCAGACCGCCAGGAACATGATCACGGCCTTCTTCTTCGACCTCAACGCCATCAGGTCGGGGAAGGCTCGGCCGAAGGGATTCGAGAAGTGGCGGCCGGCCCGCGTCGGCGTGCTCGGCGCCGGGATGATGGGCGCGGGCATCGCCCATGCGAATGCGGCGCGAGGCATCGCCTGCGTGCTGAAGGACGTGTCGATGGAGAAGGCGAACGCGGGCCTGGAGGCCGTGCGCCGGATCACCTCGCGTCAGGTGGCCCAGGGGCGCGTGGACGCGGTCGCCGAGGCGCAGCTGCTCGGGCTCGTCGTGCCGACGGCGGACGGGCACGCGCTCGACGGCTGCGACCTCCTCATCGAGGCGGTGTTCGAGAACCGCGAGCTGAAGTCCCGCGTCACGCGCGAGGCCGAGCCGATGCTCGCCCCCGGCGGCATCTTCGCCAGCAACACCTCGACTCTGCCGATCACGGGCCTGGCCGAGGCGAGTGCACGGCCCGAGCGCTTCGTCGGCCTGCACTTCTTCTCGCCGGTGCACCGGATGCGGCTGGTCGAGATCATCCGCGGCGCCGCGACCAGCGAGGAGACGCTCGCCCGCGCCTACGACTACGTGCTGGCGATCGGCAAGACGCCGATCGTCGTCAACGACTCGCGCGGCTTCTTCACCAGCCGCGTCTTCGGCACCTACGTGATGGAAGGCGCGTCGATGCTCGCCGAAGGCATCGCCGCGCCGCTGATCGAGCATGCGGCGCTCGCTGCCGGGATGCCGGTCGGGCCGCTGGCGGTGCTCGACGAGACGTCGCTGTCGCTGTCGGTGCACGTCATGGAGCAGACGCGGGCCGACGCCGCGGCGGAAGGCCGGACGGTCGTGCCTTCCGCGGGCGAAGCGCTGGCGGAGCGGATGGTCAGGGAATTCGGGAGATCAGGTCGAGCCGGCGGCGGCGGCTTCTACGACTACCCGCCGGACGGGCCGAAGCGGCTTTGGCCCGGCCTGCGTCGGCATTTCGAGAAGCCCGGCCCGGTGCCCGACCTCGCCGAACTGAAGCAGCGCCTTCTCTACCGCCAGTCGATCGAGACGGCGCGCTGCCTCGCCGAGGGCGTGCTGACGAGCGTGCACGAGGCCAACATCGGCTCGATCTTCGGCATCGGTTTCCCGGCCTGGACCGGCGGTGCGATGCAGTTCATCGCTTCCGAGGGTCGCGACCGGTTCCTGGCCAACGCCGCTGCGCTGGCCGAACGCCATGGCGAGCGCTTCTCGCTCGCCCCGGAGGCGCGCGCGGCAGTCTCTACTTGAGCGTCAGGATCCACTGCACGATTTGCTTCGCCTCGGCCTCGCTGACCTGCGGGTTGGCCGGCATCGGCACCGGGCCCCAGACGCCGGCGCCGCCCTTGATCACCTTCTGCGACAGCCTGGCGACGGCGTCGTTCTGCCCCGCGTACTTGGCGGCGACGTCCTTGTAGGGCGGGCCGATCACCTTCTGGTCGACCAGGTGGCAGGCCATGCAGTTCTTCTTCTTGGCGAGCTCCGGGTTGGCCGCCGCAGGCAGGCAAAGCATGCAGGCGATCACGAAGGCGGCGTTCGGGAGCGGTTTCATGGCGGGACCCACGGGCGCGGCGACATGCCGCTCGGCTACGATCAGGATAACGGAAGGGGCCGGTCACGCGTTGACCCTCGCGCCTCGCCGGGCCTCGGAGAAGCGCATGCTGTTCGTCATCATCGGCGTCGTCCTGATCCTCCTCAACGTGGCCGGCGTGGGTGTCTTCGGCACCTGGAACTGGGAAGTCTTCGGCGACCTCTGGAAGTTCGTCACGCCGTTCATGCTGGCGCTTGCTTGGTGGATCTGGTCCGACAAGTCGGGCCTCAACAAGCGGCGCGAGATGGATCGCATGGAAAAGAAGAAATCCGACCGGCGCAAGGAAAACCTGGTCTCGCTCGGCATGGACAACCGCGCCCGCCGCAAGGCGCAGAAGCAGCAGCGCTAGCAACCGACGCGGCAGCCGCCCGCGCTGCCTGCATCGGCCGGCGCCTGCATGGGCCGGCGCTACGATTCAGTCGGCGTCGAGCACCGCGCCGCGGCTCGCGCTGGAGGCGTTCTTCGCGAACTTGGCCAGCACGCCGCGCGTGTAGCGCGGCGCCGGTGCCTTCCAGGCGGCGCGACGCTGAGCCAGCTCGTCGTCGCCGACCTCGAGCTGCAGGACGAGCCGGTGCGCGTCGATGGTGATCGGGTCGCCTTCCTGGACCAGCGCGATCGTGCCGCCGGCGTAGGCCTCCGGCGCGACGTGGCCGACGACCATGCCCCAGGTGCCGCCGGAGAAGCGTCCGTCGGTGACCAGGCCGACGCTCTCGCCCAGGCCCTGGCCGATGAGCGCGCTCGTCGGCGCCAGCATCTCGGGCATGCCTGGAGCACCCTTGGGGCCGAGGTAGCGCAGCACCATCACGTCGCCGGGGACGATGCGCCGCTCCATGATGGCGGCCATCGCCGACTGCTCGTCGTCGAAGACGCGGGCCGGCCCCGTGATCACCGGGTTCTTGAGGCCGGTGATCTTCGCCACCGCGCCTTCGGGCGACAGGTTGCCGCGCAGGATGGCGAGGTGGCCGTGCGCGTACATGGGGCGGTCGATCGGCCGGATCACGTCCTGCCCGGCCGGCGCCGCCGGCGGGCCGGCGAGCGGCTCGGTGGTCGGCAGAGCACACGTCTGAACTCCAGTCACGGCGCTTGATCGCGGTGGCCGTCTTCTGGTTGGTCAGGGGGGGGGGGGGGGGGGGGGGGGGGGGGGGGGGGGGGGGGGGGGGGGGGGGGGGGGGGGGGGGGGGGGGGGGGGGGGGGGG
>NZ_JANODC010000061.1:0-5126 GCF_031412495.1 Rhizobacter sp.
GGCATCGAGCAGGCCGGGCGCAAGGTCTGGCGCCTCTCCGCCAACCTGGCCGTCAGCGATCACAACGTGCCCACGACCGACCGCTCGCAGGGCATCGCGGACCCGATCTCGAAGCTGCAGGTCGACACCCTCGACGCCAACTGCGACCGGCACGGCGTCACCCAGTTCAAGATGAACGACGTGCGCCAAGGCATCGTCCACGTCATCGGCCCGGAGCAGGGCGCGACGCTGCCCGGCATGACCGTCGTCTGCGGCGACTCGCACACCTCGACGCACGGCGCGTTCGGCGCTCTCGCGCACGGCATCGGTACCAGCGAGGTCGAGCACGTGCTGGCGACGCAGACGCTGCTCGCGCGCAAGGCCAGGAACATGCTGGTGCGCGTCGAAGGCCGGCTCGGCCGCGGCTGCAGCGCCAAGGACATCGTGCTGGCGATCATCGGCCGGATCGGCACCGCCGGCGGCACCGGCTACACCATCGAGTTCGCCGGCTCGGCCATCCGGGCGCTGTCGATGGAAGGCCGCATGACGATCTGCAACATGGCCATCGAGGCCGGCGCGAGGGCCGGGCTGATCGGCGTCGACGAGACGACGATCGCCTACGTCAAGGGCCGGCCCTACAGCCCGCGCGGCGTCGAATGGGACGCGGCCGTTCGCTACTGGTCGACCCTGCGCTCCGACGCCGATGCGCGCTGGGACGCCGTGGTGGATATCGACGCCGCGGCCGTGCAGCCCCAGGTCACCTGGGGTACCTCGCCGGAGATGGTGCTGTCGATCGGGGATCGCGTCCCGGACCCTGAGCGCGAGAAGGACGCCGGCAAGCGCGAGGCCATGGAGCGCGCGCTCCGCTACATGGACCTGAAGCCGAACCAGCCGATCGGCGACATCCGCATCGACAAGGTCTTCATCGGCTCGTGCACGAACTCGCGCATCGAGGACCTGCGCGAAGCGGCCGCCGTCGTGCGCCGGCTCGGCGCGCGCGTCGCGCCCAACGTGCGGCTGGCGCTTGTCGTTCCGGGCTCGGGGCTGGTCAAGCAGCAGGCCGAGAAGGAGGGGCTCGACGAGGTGTTCAGGAGCGCCGGCTTCGAGTGGCGCGAGCCCGGCTGCTCGATGTGCCTGGCCATGAACGCCGACCGGCTCGAGCCGGGCGAGCGCTGCGCCTCGACCAGCAACCGCAACTTCGAAGGCCGGCAGGGCGCCGGCGGGCGCACCCACCTGGTCAGTCCGGCGATGGCGGCAGCGGCGGCGATCGAGGGCCACTTCGTCGACGTGCGCCGGCTGATCTGAGGAGCAGAGCCATGACGCCTTTTCGCGTGCACACGGGGCTGGTCGCGCCCTTGGACCGGGAGAACGTCGACACGGACGCCATCATCCCGAAGCAGTTCCTGAAGTCGATCCGCAAGTCGGGCTTCGGCGAGAACCTGTTCGACGAGTGGCGTTTCCTCGATCACGGCGAGCCGGGCCAGGACCCGGCATCGCGCCGCGCCAACCCCGATTTCGTCCTCAACCAGCCGCGCTACCGGGGTGCGTCGATCCTGCTCGCGCGCAAGAACTTCGGCTGCGGATCGTCGCGCGAGCATGCGCCGTGGGCGCTGCAGCAGTTCGGCTTCCGCGCACTCATCGCGCCGAGCTACGCCGACATCTTCTACAACAACTGCTTCAAGAACGGCCTGCTGCCGATCCGCCTTCCCGAAGCCGACGTCGGCCGGCTCTTCGACGAGGTCGCCGTCTTCGCCGGCTACGAGCTCACGATCGATCTCGAGCGGCAGGCGGTCGTCAAGCCCGATGGCCGGGAGCTGGCCTTCGAGGTCGAGTCCTTCCGCAAGTTCTGCTTGCTCGGCGGATACGACGACATCGCCCTGACGCTTCGCCATGCGGAGGTCATCCGCGCCTTCGAGGCCGAGCGGCTGCTGGCCAAGCCGTGGCTCGGCGCGACGATCCGGTGAGCAGGGCATGAAGATCGCCATCCTGCCGGGCGACGGCATCGGCACCGAAATCGTCGCCCAGGCCGAGCGCGTCCTCGGCGCACTGGACCTGCGCTTCGAGACCGAGACCGCCCTCGTCGGCGGCGCGGCCTACGAGGCGCACGGCCACCCGCTGCCGGACTCGACGCTGGCGCTGGCGAAGGCGGCCGACGCCATCCTCTTCGGCGCCGTCGGCGACTGGAAGTACGACAAGCTCGAACGGGCGCTGCGGCCGGAGCAGGCGATCCTCGGCCTGCGCAAGTCGCTCGGCCTGTTCGCGAACTTCCGTCCTGCCCTCTGCTACCCGGAGCTGACCAGCGCATCGAGCCTGAAGCCGGAGCTCGTCGCCGGCCTAGACATCCTCATCATCCGCGAGCTCACCGGCGACATCTACTTCGGCCAGCCGCGCGGCCGTCGCGCGGCCCCGGACGGGCCGTTCGCCGGCGCGGAGGAAGCCTTCGACACGATGCGCTACACCCGGCCGGAGATCGAGCGCATCGCGCACGTGGCGTTCCAGGCGGCGCAGAAGCGGAGCAAGCGCCTGACCAGCGTCGACAAGGCCAACGTGCTCGAGACCTTCCAGTTCTGGAAGGACGTCGTCAGCGAGGTGCACGCGGGCTACCCGGACGTGGCGCTCGACCACATGTACGTCGACAACGCCGCGATGCAGCTCGTCCGCGCGCCGAAGAGCTTCGACGTGGTCGTCACCGGCAACATGTTCGGCGACATCCTCTCCGACGAGGCGGCGATGCTGACCGGCTCGATCGGCATGCTGCCCTCGGCCTCGCTCGACTCCCGTGACAAAGGTCTCTACGAGCCCAGCCACGGCAGCGCGCCCGACATCGCCGGCAAGGACCTGGCGAACCCGCTGGCTACAATTCTGTCGGTCGCCATGATGCTGCGCTTTTCCCTTCACCAGCCCGAAGCCGCCGCCCGCGTCGAGCAGGCGGTGCGCAGCGTGCTCGCGTCGGGCCTGCGCACGGCCGACATCTGGTCCGAGGGCGCGCAGAAGGTCGGCACGCGCGCGATGGGCGATGCCGTCGTCGCCGCGCTCGGCACCGGCGCGACCATCAAGGCGACCACCAAGCACTAGAACGCGCCCGCTCGTCTTGCCCGATCCCGGCGCAGGCGGCCGGGGAGAAGAGGGCACTCAACCACAGGACGGGACGACGATGGAACTCACGGGACTGGTCGGATGGCGGGGCATGGTCGGCTCCGTGCTTCTCGAGCGCATGCAGGCCGAGGGCGACTTCGACCTCATCGAGCCGCTCTTTTTCAGCACCAGCGACAAGGGCGGCCGGGCGCCGGCGCAGGCGAAGAACGAAACCCGCCTGCAGGACGCGCACGACATCGAGGCGCTGAAGCGCTGCAGCGTCATCATCACCGCGCAGGGCGGCGACTACACGAAGGACGTCTACCCGCGCCTGCGTGCCGCCGGCTGGAAGGGCTTCTGGATCGACGCCGCGAAGACCCTGCGCATGCAGGGCGACGCCGTCATCGTCCTGGACCCGATCAACCGCAACGTCATCGACCAGGCCCTCTCGCGCGGCATCCGCAACTACATCGGCGGCAACTGCACCGTGAGCTGCATGCTGATGGGCGTCGGCGCGCTGTTCAAGGCCGACCTCGTGGAGTGGATGACGTGCACCACCTACCAGGCCGCCTCCGGCGGTGGCGCGCAGCACATGCGCGAGCTCCTCACGCAGTACGGCACGCTCAACGCGGAGGTCCGCGACCTGCTCGCCGATCCGAAGTCGGCGATCCTCGACATCGACCGGGCCATCGCCGCGCGGCAACGCACGATGACGCCGGAGGAGACCGCGAACTTCGGCGTTCCCCTCGGCGGCAGCCTCATCCCGTGGATCGACGTCGACCGCGGCGACGGCACCAGCCTCGAGGAGTGGAAGGGCGGCGCCGAGACGAACAAGATCCTGGGCCGGCCCGGATCGGCGGCGGTGCCCATCGACTCGACGTGCGTGCGCATCGGCGCGATGCGCTGCCACAGCCAGTCGCTCACGATCAAGCTCAAGTCCGACGTGCCCCTGGCCGACATAGAGGCCATGATCCGTGCCGACAACGCCTGGGTGAAGCTCGTTCCGAACACGAGGATCGACAGCGTTCGCGACCTCACGCCGGTGGCCGTGACTGGGACGATGACGATCCCGGTCGGGCGCCTGCGCAAGCTCGCCATGGGCGAGCGCTACCTGGGCGCGTTCACGATCGGCGACCAGCTCCTGTGGGGTGCGGCCGAGCCGCTGAGGCGGATGCTGCGCATCCTGCTCGAGCGGTGAGTGCGTTTCGAAGTGCCTCACGACGTTGCCGGACTGCAACATCGCCGGTAAGAAGACTCGTAACAGCCGATTGCGCGAACGTCAGCCATTGCATGAGCTTGTCACCCTATATGGCTGATGTTATGGTGATTTCCGTCTTGCGATCAGCAGTTTCCAGGGCCACCTCCAGGACGTCGGGGTCGGCTTGATCGAGATCGGCGGGCCCCCGGAAGGCCCGCGCCGTCATGGCGGACCCCATGGCGGGTCCGCATCGTCCATTCGGGAGACGCCTTGAACAGAAAACTGAAGTCCTCGGGGCGCTTTGCGCTGACGAGCATCGCTGCTGCTGCGCTCTGCCTTGCGTCTCCCGTCGCTTCCGCGCTCGGCCTGGGTCGACTCAGCGTCCAGTCGTCGCTCGGCGAGGTGCTCCGCGCCGAGATCGACGTCACGAGCATGACCGCCGAGGAGCAGGCCAACCTGCGCATCCGCATCGCGCCGCCCGAGTCCTATCGCGCCGCCAATGTCGACTACAACCCTGTCCTCCCGGGTACCCGGGCCACGCTCGAGAAGCGCCCCGACGGTCGCCTGTTCGTCCGGCTGATCAGCGATCGCGGCGTCCAGGAGCCCTTCGTCGACGTCATCCTCGAAGTCTCGTGGGCGACCGGCCGACTCGTCCGCGAGTACACGCTGCTGTTCGATCCGCCGACGGCCATCCGCGCCGGTGCGCCGACGCCGCCGCCGGCCGGCACGACTACCTCACCCGTCATCACGGCGGCGCCCCGCGCGCCGGTGCCGCTCGACCCGCCGCCGCCGCCCGCGTCGGCGCGTGACGCGCGCGAGGCCCGCGAGGCGGCACGAGCCGAGGCCCGCCAGCGCCGTGCCGCCGAGCGCGCTG
>NZ_JANODC010000062.1:0-2479 GCF_031412495.1 Rhizobacter sp.
CCGGTGCCCGGCACCGACCCGGCCGGCAGGTCGTTCTCGGCCATCAGCTTGGCCGCAGCCGGCATGGCGATCCCGCTCGGGGCCATCGGGACGCCCGTCTTCGGCGTGGCCTGAGCCGCGACCTCGGGCGGCACTCCCGGCGTGGAGCCCGGCGCAGGTTCGGCGGGCGGGACGCTGCGGATCTGCATCGCCCCCGACACCGCTTCCTGCCCCTCGGTGTCGATCTTGGCGATCACCTCGTCGGCAATGCAGCTGTCGCCGTCGTTCTTGATCACCTGGGCGAGCACGCCGGCGGCCGGCGCCGGCACCTCGAGCACGACCTTGTCGGTCTCGATCTCGATCAGGATCTCGTCCATGGCCACGGCCTCGCCGGGCTTCTTCTTCCACTGCAGCAGCGTGGCCTCGGCCACCGATTCCGACAGCTGCGGAACCTTCACTTCGATCAAGGACATCGGATTTTCTTTCTTGTTCGGTGGGTCCGTCTCACTTGCTGAGGACGAAGCCCTTCAGCTTGCCGAAGGCCTGCTCGAGCAGCGCCTTCTGCTGCTCCTGGTGCAGGTGCGCATAGCCGACGGCCGGCGACGAGGACGGTGCCCGGCCGGCGTAGCCGAGGCGCTGCCCTTCTCCCATGTTCTCGTGGATGTAGTGCTGCACGAAGAACCAGGCCCCCTGGTTCTGCGGCTCGTCCTGGCACCACACGACCTCGGCCAGGTTCGGGTACTTGCGAAGCTCGGCGGCGAAGGCCTTGTGCGGGAACGGATAGAGCTGCTCGACGCGGACGATCGCCACGTCGGTGTTCCTGCGCTCGGAGCGCTGCTTCACCAGGTCGTAATAGACCTTGCCCGAGCAGGCGATCAGCCGCTTGACCTTCTCGGCGCTCACCTCGGCCGAGGTCTCGCCGATCACCGTCTTGAAGTCGCCCTTGGTGAAATCCGAGAGCGGCGAGCTCGCGTCCTTGGCCCGCAGCAGCGACTTCGGCGTCATGATGATCAGCGGCTTCCTGAACATGCGCACCATCTGGCGGCGCAGGACATGGAAGATCTGGCTGGCCGACGTCGGCTGCACGACCTGCATGTTGTTGTCGGCCGAGAGCTGCATGAAGCGTTCCAGCCGCGCCGACGAGTGCTCCGGACCTTGCCCCTCGTAGCCGTGCGGCAGCATGAGGGTCAGGCCGTTGGCCCGGCCCCACTTGACCTCGCCGGAGGCGATGAACTGGTCGATCACGACCTGCGCACCGTTGACGAAGTCGCCGAACTGCGCCTCCCAGATCACGAGCGTGTTCGGCTCGGCGCTGGCGTAGCCGTACTCGAAGCCGAGCACCGCCTCTTCGGACAGGAGCGAGTCGATGACGACGAACGGCGCCTGGCCGTCGGCGACGTGCTCGAGCGGTGTGTACGTGCCTTCGTCCCACTTTTCCCGGTTCTGGTCGTGCAGCACGGCGTGGCGGTGCGTGAACGTCCCGCGCGAGGAGTCCTCGCCCGACAGGCGCACGGCATAGCCGCTGGCGACAAGCGACGCGTACGCCAGGTGCTCGCCCATGCCCCAGTCGACCCGGATCTCGCCGCGGCCCATGGCGGCGCGGTCGGCGATCACCTTCTCGACCAGCGGGTGCACCTTGAAGCTGGGCGGGATCGTCGTGATCCGCTCCGCGAGGCGCTTGACCTCGGTCAGCGGCAGCGCCGTGTCCGCGGCGTCGGTCCATTTCTTGCCCAGGAACGGCGCCCAGTCGACCGCGTACTTGCTCTTGTAGTTCGTGAGCACCGGGTCGTAGCTGCTCTTGCCGGCGTCGAGCGCAGCGCGCGTGGCCTTGACCATCTCGTCGGGACCGTCGGCCGCGAGCACGCCCTGCACCACGAGCTTGTCGCCGTACAGCTTCCTCGTGCCCGGGTGCTGGGCGATCTTCTTGTACATCAGCGGCTGCGTCATCGCCGGCGTGTCCTGCTCGTTGTGGCCGAGCTTGCGGAAGCAGACGATGTCGACGACGACGTCCTTGTTGAACTCCTGTCGGTAGTCGAGCGCGATCTGCGTGCAGAGGACCACCGCCTCCGGGTCGTCGCCGTTCACGTGCAGCACCGGCGCCTCGATCATCTTGACGACGTCGGTGCAGTAGAGCGTCGAGCGAGAGTCGCGCGGGTCCGAGGTCGTGAAGCCGATCTGGTTGTTGATGACGACGTGGACAGTGCCGCCGGTGTAGTAGCCGCGTGTCTGCGCGAGGGCCAGCGTCTCCATGACCACGCCCTGCCCGGCGAACGCCGCGTCGCCGGGCACTATGATCGGCTGCACGGGGGCGCCAGGCTTGTCGCCGCGCGGGTGGTGCCGCGCATTTACCGCGCGTTCAACGACCGGGTTGACGATCTCCAGGTGCGACGGGTTGAAGGCCAGGCTCAGGTGCACCGGCCCGCCCGGCGTGGTGATGTCGCTCGAGAAGCCCTGGTGGTATTTCACGTCGCCCGACGGCAGGTTCTCGGGCGCCGTGTGG
>NZ_JANODC010000063.1:0-1568 GCF_031412495.1 Rhizobacter sp.
CACGCGCCGCCGACGAGGCCGATGCCGCCACCGAAGCCGCCGCGCAGGCCAATCCCGAACCCGCCGCCGAGCCTGAAGCGGCCCCGGCCAGCCCGCGCGCCGTCGCCGGACGGCCCGGCCAGCAGTTCCAGCCGGTTCGCCGCCCACCCCCGCCGCCGCGTCCGGTCCAGCCCGAGGCCGCGGCACCCGAGGAGCAGCAGCCCGCGCAAGGGCAGCAGCAGCAGGCCGCGAACAACGGCCCGAGCGGCGCGCCGTCGCGCCCCGGCCGCCCCGAGCCCACGCGCCCGGCCCGTCCCGGCGCGCCGCGCGGCGACGATCGCCGTCACTCGGGCAAGCTGACCGTCACCCGTGCGCTCGCCGGCGACGACGATCGTTCGCGCAGCCTCGCCGCGCTGCGCCGTAGCCGAGAGAAGGAAAAGCGCGCTTACGCCCAGTCGGGCCCGCGCGAGAAGCAAGTCCGCGACGTCGTCGTGCCCGACTCGATCACCGTCGGCGAGCTTGCCAACCGCATGGCAGAAAAGGCCGCCGACCTGGTCAAGTCGCTGTTCAAGATGGGCACCCCGGTCACCGTCAACCAGGTCATCGACCAGGATACGGCCGAGCTGCTGGTCACCGAATTCGGCCACAATATCAAACGCGTCAGCGACAGCGATGTCGACATCGACACGGCGCTCGACGTCGATGCGGACGAGACGCTGCAGCCGCGTCCGCCGGTGGTCACCATCATGGGCCACGTCGACCACGGCAAGACCTCGTTGCTCGACGCGATCCGCGGCGCCAGCGTCGTCTCGGGCGAGGCCGGCGGCATCACCCAGCACATCGGCGCCTATCAGGTGAAGGTCGCCAGCGGCGATCTCGTCACCTTTCTCGACACGCCGGGCCACGAAGCTTTCAGCGAGATGCGCCAGCGCGGTGCCAATGTCACCGACATCGTGGTGCTGGTCGTCGCCGCCGACGATGGTTTGAAGCCGCAGACGATCGAGGCGATCAACCACACCAAGGCGGCGGGCGTGCCGATGATCGTGGCGATCAACAAGATCGACAAGCCCGATGCCAAGGCGCAGCGGGTCCGCGAGGAACTGCTCCAGCATGAGATCGTGGTCGAGCAACTGGGCGGCGACGTTCAGGATGTCGAAGTGTCGGCATTGAAGGGCACCAATCTCGACGGGCTGCTCGACGCCATCGCGCTCCAGGCCGAAATCCTTGAGCTCAAGGCCAATCCGGAACGCGGCGCCGAAGGCACCGTGATCGAGGCCAAGCTCGACAAGGGCCGCGGCCCGCTTGCGACCGTGCTGGTTCAGCGCGGCACGCTCAGGGTCGGCGACGTGTTTGTGGTCGGCGCCGCTTCGGGGAAGGTCCGGGCGATGACCGATGCCGCGGGCAAGCAGGTCAAGGAAGCCGGCCCCTCGATGCCGGTCGAGATCCTCGGCATGGGCTCGGTCCCCTCGGCGGGCGATCCGATGACCGTGGTCGAGAATGAGGCGCGCGCCCGCGAGGTCGCCACCTATCGCCAGGGCCTGCTCGACACCAAGCGCACGACTTCGGCGCCTATCAGCCTCGAGAACATG
>NZ_JANODC010000064.1:0-2061 GCF_031412495.1 Rhizobacter sp.
GCGAGCAGGACCTTGTTGCCCAGTGCTACCGGTCGTCCCTCGACCGAGCCGCTGACGCCTTTGCCGGTATGCGAGGCGAAGTCCGTCGTTCCAGCCAAAGCGAGACCGCGCTCCTCGGCCCCTTCGATGATGGCCGCAGCCAGGGGAAGCTCGCTGCCGCGCACCAGGGAGGCCGCCAGGCGCAGCACGTCGGCCTCGTCGACACCAGCCGCCGGGATGACGGCCGTCAGCTTGGGTTTTCCAAGCGTCAGCGTGCCCGTCTTGTCGACGACCAGCGTATCGATCTTCTCCATCAGCTCGAGCGCCTGCGCATTCTTGACCAGCACGCCCGCCGTCGCGCCGCGGCCGGTTCCGACCATGATCGACATCGGCGTGGCGAGGCCAAGGGCGCAGGGGCAGGCAATGATCAGCACCGCCACCGCGTTGACGATGGCGAAGCTCATCGCCGGCTCTGGGCCGAAGATCGCCCAGACGCCGAAGGAGAGGATCGCGATCAGCATAACCGCCGGCACGAACCAGGCCGAGACCTTGTCGGCTAGCGCCTGGATCGGCGCGCGAGAGCGCTGCGCCTCGGCCACCATGCGCACGATCTGCGAGAGCATCGTGTCCTGCCCGACGCGCTCCGCACGCATTAGCAGGCCCCCGGTGCCGTTTACGGTGGCACCGGTGACCTTCTCGCCGGGCACCTTCTCGACCGGAACCGGCTCGCCGCTGATCATCGACTCGTCGACGGAGGAACGGCCCTCGACGACGACACCGTCGACGGGGACCTTCTCGCCCGGCCGAATCCGCAGGAGATTGCCGGCATGGACGTGGCCGAGGTCGATATCTTCCTCGCGACCGTCCTCGCGGACGATCCTGGCCGTCTTCGGCGCCAGCCCCAGCAGTGCCCGGATGGCCTTCCCGGTCGCCGACCGCGCTCGAAGCTCCAGCACCTGGCCGAGCAGCACCAGGGTCGTGATTACCGCCGCCGCCTCGAAATAGACCGGCACCATGCCGCCCATCGTATGGAAGGAGGGCGGGAACAGGCTCGGCGCCAGAGTAGCAACCAGGCTGTACGAATATGCCACGCCGACACCGAGGCTGATCAGCGTGAACATGTTCAGATTGCGGCTCTTCAGCGACGCCCAGCCCCGCTCGAAGAACGGCCAGCCGCCCCAGAGCACCACCGGAGTGGCCAAAGCGAGCTGCACCCACACCAAGGTCCGCATCGGCAGCCAGTGCCAGCCGAGCAGCTCGGCGCCCATCGCGAGGACGAAGAGCGGCAGCGACAAAGCCGCGCTCACCCAGAAGCGGCGACTCATGTCGATCAGCTCGGGGTTCGGGCCTTCCTCGAGGGTCGGCATCTCGGGCTCGAGCGCCATACCGCAGATCGGGCAGCTCCCCGGTCCCACCTGACGGATCTGGGGATGCATCGGGCAGGTCCAGATCGCGCCTTCCGGAAGGTCCGCCGTCGCCGAGGGAGCCGGATGCAGATAGCGGTGAGAATCGGCGGCGAACTTCGTGCGGCAGCCGGCGCTGCAAAAATGGTAGGTCGTGCCGCCCGAGTCGAGATGATGATGCGTGGTCGCTGGATCGACCGTCATCCCGCAGACCGGGTCCTTCGCCGCCGCAGGCGGCAGCGCCCCGGCATGATCGTGATGTCCCGTATGATGATGGTGGGCGGCCACTTCACTCGTCCTTTGCAATGCGGAGCTCGCACTTCAGCGACAATCTCCTGGATCAGATTTCCGACTCACCGGCCTGCTCGGCAGGGGCGATTCGGCACCCTTGGACCCTGACATGCTGTTTGACATCATGTCAGAGTCAAGGCCGTTGGCGTTGTCGCCGGCGCCACATTGCGCGTCCGCCGCTATTCGTCGGCTTCACGCTGCAGTGCTTAGGCGTGCCCTTGACCTTCAACCATAGGATAGCCGGACGCCTCGTCGTCGCCGACCAGGTGAATTCTCCGGTTCGCGTCGGCCGTCGGCCAAGTTCAAGCATCCCGCTTCCGGGGGATGGCAGGGGCCGGTGACGCGGCGCGCCTATACGAGACCAGCGGGTGATGCCGCGTGGGCTGGG
>NZ_JANODC010000065.1:0-14859 GCF_031412495.1 Rhizobacter sp.
GCGCTCGACGACGGCTACGACGAGGCGCTGCTCCTCGACGCCAGCGGCTTCGTCAGCGAAGGAGCCGGCGAGAACCTGTTCATGATCAAGAAGGGCGTCGTCTACACGCCCGACCTCTCGGCCGGTGCGCTCGACGGCATCACCCGCAACACGATCGTCGCGATCTGCAACGATCTCGGCCTGAAGCTCGTGGAGAAGCGCATCACCCGCGACGAGGTCTACATCTGCGACGAGGCCTTTTTCACCGGCACTGCCGCCGAGGTGACGCCGATCCGCGAGCTCGACCGCGTCGAGCTCGGTGCCGGTTCGCGCGGGCCGATCACCGAGAAGATCCAGAGCGCCTTCTTCGACATCGTCAACGGCCGCAATCCGAAGTACGCGGAATGGCTGACCAAGGTCTGAGCATGGCCAGCGACGGAACGACGGACGCGGTCGAGCTCAGCGCCGTGGAGCTGCAAGGGCCGGGGGTGATCTTCTGCCCGAACCCGCGCATGCCGCTTTGGAGCAACCACCCGCGCGTCTTCATCGATGTCGCCTCGGCCGGCATCGGCAAGTGTCCGTACTGCGGCACCGAGTACCGGCTCAAGGCCGGGGACGCGGTTCGCGGCGGGCACTGAGCCTCGCGGGCCGTGTCTTCCTGAGCGAGGCGAAGGATCTCGACCGGCAGAGGAATCCTTCACTTCGTTCAGGATGACGGACAGCGCCTCCCTCGTCATCGCGCCGCAGTGGATCGGCGACGCGGTCATGGCCGAGCCGCTCCTGGCGAGGCGCGCCGAACGCGGCGAGCGGCTGAGCGTCGCCGCGCTGCCCTGGGTCGCGCCGGTCTTTGCGGCGATGCCGGAGGTGGCCGAGATCATCGAGCTGCCCTTCGCGCACGGCCGGCTCGACTGGGCCGCGCGGCGCCGGGTCGCGGCGACCCTGCGCGGCCGCTTCGACCGCGCCTACGTGCTGCCGAACTCGATCAAGTCGGCGCTCCTGCCGCGCCTGGCCGGCGTGCCGACGCGGATCGGCTACGCCGGCGAAGGGCGCCGGCTCCTCCTCAACCGGCGCCTGCGCAACCCGCCGCGGCGGCCGCCGATGGTCGCGTTCTACGGCGCCCTCGCCGGCACGGACTTCGATGCCGGGCGCGCACCGCGCCTGCAGCTCGAAGAACACGCGGCCGGCGCGGCCCTGCGCGCCGCCGGCGTGACGGCGCAGGGCTACTGGGCGTTCGCGCCCGGTGCGGAGTACGGCCCGGCCAAGCGCTGGCCGCCGGCGCACTACGCGGCGCTGGCCCGCGCCCTGCACGGCGCCGACGGCGCCCCGGTCGTCCTGCTCGGCTCGCCCGGTGAAGCCGAGCTGTGCGATGCAATCGCCACCGCGGCGCCTGGCGCCTGCCGCGTCCTCGCCGGCCGCACCCGGCTGATCGAGGCGATGGCCCTCATCGCCTCGGCGCGCGGCCTGGTGAGCAACGATTCCGGGCTGATGCACGTCGGCGCGGCCTTCGGCGTGCCCCAGGTGGCGGTGTTCGGCTCGACCAGCCCGGCGCACACGCCGCCGCTCAATGCGCGCGCGGGCGTTCTCTGGCTCAAGGAGGAGCTGCAGCTCGACTGCATGCCGTGCTTCGAGCGCACCTGCCGCTACGGCCACACGCGGTGCCTCGTCGGCGTGGCGCCGGAGCGCGTCGAAGGAGCCTTGCAAGCGGCGGTGCGAGACACCGCCGGCGGGGGCTACAGCGAGAACTTGCCCGCGTAGACGATCGGTCCGGTCGGCGCGCCCGAGGGCGACCCGCCCGGCGGCTCGACCGTGACCGCCAGCGTGTCGACGCCGGTGAGGATGTGGCCGCGCAAGGCGACCGTGCCGCTGCCACCGGGCAGAACGCCGAGCGAGCGCGGCGGGCCGGACGTCGGCACTGCCCAGAGCTCGAGCGAGCGATCGGCGGCGACGGCCACCGGCACGATCGGCCGCGTCACCAGCGTCTTGCCGTCGCCGCTGATGCTGGCGACGATCGCGGGGACCGCTGCCGTGCCGGGCGCTGCCGGGGTGGCAGCGAGGACGATGACCACCGGCGGCAGTCCCGGGCGCGGGTTGGCCAGCAGCACCGCCAGGCCGAGCGCCGCCACGCTCGCGAACGCGGTCAGGCCGCGCCAGAACGAGAGCCGGTGCCAGGCGCCACGCGTCTCGGCGGTAGCCGGCGCCGCGGCCGACGCAACCCGATGGGCGCCGTCGATGCGGGCCGAGACCCGTTCCCAGACGCGGGCCGGCGGCGGCACGGGATCGATCGCCGCGGTGAGCGGCAGCAGCCGCGCCTGCCAGGCTTCGGTCGCTGCGCGCAGGCCCGCATGCGCCGGCAGCAGCGCCTCGAAGCGGCGTCGCGCCGCACCCCGCAGCGTGCCGAGAACGTAGTCGGCGGCAAGCGCGTCGGCGAGCGGGGGGCGGCCGTAATCCATCTCACTGCCGCCCGGCCGTACCGAAGGTACCGAGCGCCCCGTCGGGGGCCAGCGAACGCAGTGAGCGCGGGGGCTTCATGTCAGTCGCCGGTCCGCGCCGCGTCCTGCGCTGCGGCCCCCTGGAGGCAGCCCTTGAGCGTCTGCAGGGCCCGCCGCACCCAGGACTTGACCGTGCCCAGCGGCTGGCGCAGCTGTTCGGCGACTTCGGCATGGCTGAGGCCGTGGAAGAAGGCGAGGGCGACGCTCTGCCGCTGCAGCGCCGAGAGCCGCTCCATGCACTCGCCGAGCGAACGCGCGTCGGCGGCCCGGTCGAGCAGGTCGAGCGGGCCTGGCGCGCTGTCGGCCACGGTGTCGTACACGCTGTCGTCCTCCGCATCGGCGCCGCCGGAGATCGTGCCCGGCGACTGGGTCTGGGGCTGCGTCCGGTTGCGGCGCAGGCTGTCGATGGCGCGGTTCCTGGCGATGCGAGTCAGCCAGGTGAGCGGCTGGCTCTGCGCCGCGTCGAAGCTGCTGGCAGCGCGCCAGACGCTGACATAGACCTCCTGCAGGATGTCCTCGGCCTGCGCCCTGTCCCGGTTGATACGCAGCACGACGGCGAACAGATGCGCGCTGGTCCGTTCGTAGAGCGTGGCGAATGCCGCGCGGTCGCCGAGACCGGCGCGACCGAGCAGTCGCGACAGGTCGATGCTGCGCTCGGACCATTCGGTGGCGTTTGTGAGCATGGGCGGGAACGCGGGCCTTCCTACAATCGGTCGCGAGACTAACCCATGGCCCGCCCCAAGCCGCCCGCCCCTGCGACCCGCTCGCCCGACGAGATCGAGCACGAGCTCTACGAAGCCATGCGGCGCGGTGACCTCGAGCGGGTGATGTCGGTGTGGTCCGACGACGACGAGATCAGCTGCGTTCATCCCGGCGGCCAGCGCCTCGTCGGCGCGGCGGCGGTCCGGGCTGCCTTCGAGGTCATGTTCGCCAACGGCGCCATCGACATCGAGCCGCACCGCGTGCGCCGGCTCGAGTCGCACTCCAGCGCCGTGCACAGCGTCGTCGAGCGGGTCCGCGTCAAGGGCGAGGCCGGCGAGCGCTTCGCCTGGGTCGTGGCGACCAACGTGTACCTCAAGGCCGCGCACGGCTGGCGCCTCGTCGCCCACCACGCCAGCCCCGGCACCGCGACCGAGATCGAGGAAATCGCAGAGGTCGCCTCCACGCTGCATTGATGGACGACTTCCGGGCCCCGGCCTGGCTGCCGGGCGGGCACCTGCAGACGATCTGGCCGGCCCTGTTCAGCCGCCGCTTCGACGGTGTCGTGCCGGTCTATCGCCGCGAGCGCTGGGCGACGCCGGACCACGACTTCGTCGATGTCGACTGGCTCGACGGCGACCCGGTCGCGGCGCCGCTGCTCGTGCTCTTCCACGGCCTCGAGGGCTCGTCGCGAAGCCACTACGCGCAGGCGTTCGCCGCTGCTGCGGCCGAGCGCGGCTGGCGCTTCGCCGTGCCGCACTTTCGCGGCTGCTCGGGCGAGATCAACCTCGCGCCGCGCGCGTACCACTCGGGCGACGACCAGGAAGTGGGCTGGATGCTCGAGCGCTTCCGCGGCGTCCATGCCGGGCCGCTGCTCGCCGTCGGCGTGTCGCTCGGCGGCAACGCGCTCCTGCGCTATGCCGAGGAGGCGGGCGAGGCCGCTGCCTCGATGCTGCGCGCCATCGCCGCCGTGTCGGCGCCGCTCGACCTCGCCGCCGGTGCCGCGGCGATCGGGCGCGGCTTCGGGCGCCAGGTCTACACGCGCATGTTCATGCGCACCATGACGCGCAAGGCGCTCGTCAAGCTGGCTCAGCATCCGGGGCTCTTCGACGCACAGCGTCTGCGCGCCGCACGCGATCTGCGCGACTTCGACGACGTCTTCACCGCGCCGCTGCACGGCTTCCGCGACGCCGACGACTACTACGCGCGTGCTTCGGCCGGGCCGCACCTCGCCGCGATCCGCGTTCCGGCGCTGGTCCTCAATGCCCGCAACGATCCGTTCCTGCCCGCCGCGGCGCTGCCGCATCCCGGCGAGGTCGGCGGCCGGGTCACGCTCTGGCAGCCGGGGCACGGCGGCCACGTCGGCTTTCCCGGTGGTCCCTGGCCCGGCCACGTCACGACCCTGCCCCAGCAGGTGACGGGCTGGCTGGCCCGGCGGCTCTGAAGAGGATCCCCGTTGTCGAGCGCGTGATGCGGCCGCGGAGGTGGGGTCTGTGGCTATGATGGATCTCACTGTCCACTTGGAGAACCCGATGAAACTCAGCCTGTCGCGCCGCGACTTCACGTTCACGGCGGCCAACCTGTTCGCCGGTTCCGTCGCCGGGGCGTCCCTCCTCGGCGCCGGCGCCGCCTCGGCGCAGCAGAAGACGGTCAATCTCGGGACCTTCGGCAGCATCGATGCGCAGAACTACATCCGCGCCAAGGGCGCGATGGCGAAGACCTTCGGGCCCAACGCCAAGGTCGACTTCGTCACCGTGCGAGCGGGTTCCGAGGTTCTCTCGGCGATGGCCGGCGGCAGCCTCGACATGTGCAACATCGGGTCGAGCCCGATGGTCGTGGGCTACGCGAACGGCGTGCCGGCGTCGATGGTGTACGTCTACAAGAACATCATCGACAGCGAGGTGCTGGTCGTCCAGAACAGCGCCAACATCAAATCCATCGGCCAGCTCAAGGGCAAGCGAGTCGGCCTGCCGTTCAACACTTCGGTGCACTTCGCCGCCCTGGCGGCGTTCAAGGGCGCCGGGCTGGGCCTCGCGGACGTGCAGTTGATCAACATGCGCGCCGACCAGATCGCCTCGGCCTGGGCCCGGCGCGAAATCGATGCGAGCTACATCTGGGTGCCGGTGGCGCCCAAGCTGGTCGAGGACGCCGGCACCGTCATCTTCAAGACCGGCGATCTCAGTGCCCAGAACCTCGTGATGTTCGACGGGTTCCTGGTGCGCGACGACTTCAAGCGCCAGAACCCGGACCTGGTGCTCGCCTTCCTGAAAGACTTCGAGCAGATCGCCCAGGTGTTCAAGCAGAACCCGAAGGAAGTCGTCGACACGATGACGAAGTTCCTGGGCGTCGACGAGCCCGCAGTGATGCGGTCGCTGAATACGTTCTATCCCGTGCCGGCGCGCGAGCAGTTGACCGCCAAGTGGCTCGGCCGACCTGGCGAGAAGGACTCTGCGGCATTGAAGACGCTGCAGGTGCAGGCCGAGTTCCTGAAGGAGACGGGTCAGATCAACGCCATGCCGAAAGACCTGAACGGCCTCATCGACAAGAGCTTCCTCACGAAGATGGTCTGATCGATGGCCGATGCGCGTCCGGCAACGCCGCTCGAGGGACCGGAGCAGGGCGCGACTGCGACCGCACCGGTGAAGGCGCGGTTCGACAACGTCTCGAAGCGCTTCGGCCAGGGGCCGGACGCGGTGCAGGCGGTCGAGCCCCTCAGCTTCGACATCCGCGAGCGGGCGTTCGTCTGCCTGGTCGGTCCGTCTGGCTGCGGCAAGAGCACGCTGCTCAACATCCTCGCCGGCTTCGAGACACCGACGACGGGCCGGGTCTTGATGGACGGGCAGCCGGTGCGCGGCCCCGATCCGCGGCGCGGCGTCGTCTTCCAGCAGGGCGCGCTCTTCACCTGGATGAACGTGCACGACAACGTCGCCTTCGGTCCCCTGGCGATCGGCAAGCCTCCGGCCGAGGCCGACCGCATCGCCGCCGAGTTCATCGCCATGGTCGGCCTGACCGGCTTCGCGCGGCGTTATCCCTACGAGCTGTCCGGCGGCATGCAGCAGCGCGTGGGCATCGCCCGTGCACTCGCCAATGACCCGGAGATCCTTCTCATGGACGAGCCCTTCGCGGCGCTCGACGCGCAGACGCGCGAGCTGCTGCAGGAGGAGATCAAGCGGATCTGGCAGGAGACGCGCAAGACCGTGCTCTGGATCACCCACAGCATCGAGGAGGCGCTTTTCCTGGCCACCGACATCCTCGTCATGTCGGCGCGGCCCGGGCGCATCAAGGCCCGCTTCGAGCCGCAGTTCGCGCTGTGCGCCGACCCGGCGGTCGTCGCCAGCGTCGACTTCGTGCGCATGAAGGCCGAGATCTTCGGCCTGTTGCGCGAGGAGGCGCTGGCCGCGCAGAGTCAGGAGGGCGCTTGAGCACGGCGGCCCGGCGGCGCGGGCGCTCGCGCTGGATCAACCTCGGTTCGTTCCTGGCGCTCCTCGCGTTCTGGTTCCTGGTCACCGCCCCGCTGTTCGGCGGCAAGCCGCTGGTCGCGCCCCTCTTCCTGCCGTCGCCCGTCTCGGTGCTGCGCACGCTGGGAACGCTGTGGGAGAACGGCTACCAGGGGAAGTCGCTGGCGTTCCACATCGGCATCAGCCTGTTCCGCTTCGGCCTCGCTTTCGTCCTCACGGTGCTCGTCGCGGTGCCGCTCGGCCTGTGGATGGGCATGAACGAGACGGTCAAGGCGGTGCTCGATCCGCCGATCGAGATCACCCGGCCGATGCCCAAGCTCGCGCTCCTGCCGCTGCTCATCATCTGGTTCGGCATCGGCGAGGTCGCCAAGGTCGTGATCATCGTGCTTGCCCTGTTCCCGATCCTGTCCATCAGCGCCATGCAGGCGGTGGGCGGTGTCGGCCGGCGCAAGATCCAGGCGGCGATGGCGCTCGGCGCCTCGCGCACCATGATCTTTCGCCGCGTCATCTTCCCGGCCAGCCTGCCCGGCATCTTCACGAGCATCCGCGTGAGCATCGGCATCGGCGTGACCATGCTCGTCGGCGCCGAGCTGATCGCCACCAGCGCAGGCATCGCCTACATGGCCATGTCCGCGGCGGACTTCCTGCTCACCAACGTCGTGCTCGTCGGCGTGCTCATCATGGCCGTGCTCGGCTACTCGCTCGACCTGGTCGCCCGCGCCGTCGAGGCCCGCGTCGTCCACTGGGGCGGAAAGGAAGGTTGAGGACATGATCGAACTGCCGAAGGAAGGCGTCGCCTGGGCCGAACTCGAGCCTCGCATGAAGGCCGCCGGCGAGGGCGACGTTGCCTGGCGCGACGGGCGTGCGCCGGCCTTCATCCACTACGCGGGCGAAGACGTGCTCGAGGTCTCCAAGCAGGCCTTCCTCATGTACTTCTCGGAGAACGGGCTCGGCCTGCGCGCCTTCCACAGCCTGGCCAAGTTCGAGTCGGAAGTGGTGGCCATGGCGCTCGGGCTGCTGCATGGCGGGCCCGGTGCGCGCGGCGCCATGACGACTGGCGGCACGGAAAGCATTTTTCTGGCGGTGAAGGCGGCGCGAGATTCTGCGCGCCAGACACGCGGCCCCTCGCTTCGCACGCCCCAGATCGTGCTGCCGTTCAGCGCCCACCCGGCGTTCGACAAGGCGGCGCACTTCCTCGGCCTGCAGACGGTGCGCGTGCCGCTCACCGCGGCGTTCACCGCCGACGTCGAGGCCCTGGCAGCGGCAATCACCCCGGACACGGTGATGCTCGTCGGCTCGGCGCCGGCCTACCCGCACGGCGTGATGGATCCCATCGCCGGGATCGCCGCACTGGCGCAGGCGCGCGGCCTGTGGATGCACGTCGATGCCTGCGTCGGCGGCTACATCGCCCCGTTCGCCCGGCAACTCGGCTACCCCATCGAGCCGTTCGACTTCAGCGTCCCGGGCGTAACCTCGATCTCTGCCGACCTGCACAAGTACGGCTACGCGGCCAAGGGCGCGTCGACGCTCTTCTTCGTCGACGAGGCGTCGTTCCGGCACATGGCGTATGCCTTCGACAACTGGCCGCGCGGCCAGTACATGACCCACACCCTGGTCGGGACGCGGCCCGGGGGCGCCATCGCATCGGCGTGGGCGGTGATGAACTACCTCGGCGAGTCCGGCTACCGGCGAATCACCGAGCGGGTGCTGGCGACGCGGCGCGCCGGGGAGGCCGGGGTGCAGGCACTGGGCCTGCAGGTTCTCGGTCGTCCGGAGCTTTCGATCGTCGCCTACGGCTCTCCGGCGCATGACATGGGCGCGATCGGCCGGACCCTCCTGCAGCGCGGCTGGCTGACGGGGCACGTGCGCGACCCGGACGGCATCCACCTGATGCTCAACCTGACGCACGAGCCGGTGGTCGGGCGCTACCTGGAAGACCTTGCCGCCGCCATCGCCGAAGCAGCGAGCGCCAGGCCCGGCCTCCGGGTCGATGCGGTGTACTGAAGCGCGCTCGGGATCGACCGATGGACGCGATCGTCGAGGCGGCGTTGAAGAAGTGGCCGAACGTGCCGCACTGCTACGGCTGGCTCGCCCTCGATGCGCGCGGCGACTGGTACATGCGCGACGACCGGACCCAGGCCGCGGGCCCTTTTCCGCGCGTCAAGGGCAGCCGCATCGAGCACGAGAAGCTGCGCGAGTTCATCGGCCGCAACTACGGCCCCGATTCGCAGGGACGCTGGTTCTTCCAGAACGGGCCGCAGAGGGTCTACGTCGAGCTCGAGGCGGCGCCCTTCGTGTGGCGCCTCGACGCCGGCAACGCGCCGGGCCATGGGCAACCGGCGCTGAGCAGCCACATCGGCGCGCCGGCGCGCTTTCGCGCCGCCTTCGTCGACGAGGGCGGCCGCCTCTTTCTCGCCACCGACGCCGGCTTCGGCATCGTCCACACGCTCGACATGGAAGCCGCCGCGTCGGCGGTCGAGAGCCAGGCCTGGCCCGTCGCGGAGGTCGCGTTCGCCGACCTGCCGGCACGCTTCGGCTACCGGCTCTCGGCGGTGGCCGACGCGCCGGTCGCGCCTTCGACTCAGTTGCCGTAGAAGACGTAGTCGGCCTCGTACGCCACCTGCTGGCGCCGGCCCTTGCCGGCGGCATCGCAGGAAGCGGCCGGAGCCACGCCGCCCTTGGTGTTCAGGCGCTGGATGTAGCTGACGCCGTTCATCGCGCCCGCGCCCATCGCCGGGTCGGCCTTGACGAGCTGCAGCGGGATGCTGCCCGGGCTCGCCGGCGCGACGGCGACTTGCTTGCCGCTGATCTTGGAGCCGTCGCTCGCTTCCCACGTGGGCCCGGCGTAATACTTGCCGAGGTTCTGCCGGTCGCGACCGTAGAGGGTGGCGACGGGGGCAACGAACGCCCACTCGAACTGGCCGGCCGCGTTCGCCTTCTCGCGGCACTCGTAGGTGATCTCACCGACGCCGGTCGTGACGAGACGGACCTTCTGCCCGGCGGGTACGCGGACCGGCTCGGGCAGGGCGGCGTTGTCGACGGCCATGGAGCTCGGCGCAGTGGCACAGGCGGACAGCAGGGCGGCGGCGCCGAGCAGGGCGATGGTCTGGACGGACATGGGCACTCCTTGAAGGGGCGGCGCGGCGCGCCGGTCGGGTGCATACGCCGGAGGCCCTGACCCGGATGCGCCGGGCGCGAGAAAGCGGGCCCGCGGGCCCGCTTTCTCGGTGCCTGCGAGCGGCCTACTTCGAGGCGTTCACCATGTAGGTGACGGTGGCACGGATGTCGGCCTCGCTGGCCGTGCTGCCGCCCTTCGGTGGCATCGCGCCCTTGCCCTTGATGACGCTCGCGGTCAGCGCGTCGAGGCCCTGCGGCAGGCGCGGTGCCCATGCGGCCTTGTCGCCGAGCTTCGGCGCCCCGGCGACGCCGGCGGCGTGGCAGACCAGGCAGGCCTGGCTGTAGAGCGCGGGCGCGGCCGCCGCCGCCGCGGCGACCTGCACCGCGCCGCCGCCCGGGGTCTGCTCCGTCGGCGACTGGCGGACCTGGGCGTTGAGGCCGCCGCTCTGGTTGCGGTCGGGCGTGCCGGCGTTGGCGTCGCCGCGCGGCGCCGGAATGGCGTTCGCCGCACCGACGGCAGCCGCCGTCGCGTTGGGCGCCACCGCCATCGTCGCCGCGTTGCCGGCCGGGGCGCTGCCGGCCTCGGCGACGGGGGCTGCGGGCGGCGTCGGCTCGGCGAACTTCGCGCCCGACTGGTTGGTCAGGTAGACCACCGCCCGCGCGATCTCGAAGTCGCTGTAGTCGCCGCCCTTCTGCGGCGGCATCTGGCCCTTGCCGTTCAGGGCCGCGCGCAGCAGCAGCTCGAAGCCGGTCTTGATGCGCGGCGCCCAGGCCTCGGCATCGCCGAGCTTGGGCGAACCGAGCGCGCCCGACACGTGGCAGGCGCTGCACTGACCCGCGAACACCTGCTGCCCGCTGCTGAGCGACGCGGGGTCGGAGGCGTCCTTCACCTCGACCATGCCGACCGGGCGGAGCCGCTCGGCGACGCCCTGCGGGCTGAGGGCGTCGCTGCCGGCGGCAGGCCGCCGCTCGGTGGTGACGAACATGACCAGGAGGACGATGGCGACGATCGGCACCACGAAGGCGTAGACGATCGCGAGGATCAGCTGCTTGGGGGTCTTGATCGGGCCTTCGTGCGGGCCGTCGATGTCGTTCGGGTCGTGCGCTTCGGTCATCCGGATCCTCGGGGCGATGTCGTTGACGCGACGTAAGGCGGCATCGGCCACCTCGAAGAAAACGGTTCGCGTCGAGCCCGAAATTATAGGCGCCGAGCCCCTGCGGACCGGCTTGTGGCGGGGCTCGCCGGTAGAATCGGCACACCGTGCGCCCGTAGCTCAATGGATAGAGTACTGCCCTCCGAAGGCAGGGGTTGCAGGTTCGATACCTGCCGGGCGCACCAAAATTCTCGTGGCTCGATCGATCGCTTCGTCCGGTGTCTTTCCGGTACGAGTTCCGCCCTCGACGAGCAGACTTCCACGCCCCGCCACGGCCGTTCCCGCCTGGAGTCGGAGCGGGAGAGGCGACCCCCGCGAAGAGGGGGTATCAACCCTGTTTGACGCGGAGCCCAATCGCCGAGCGGCGGACCCGAACCCCCCGCCTCGTCCATTCAGCAAAGTCGATCGCGCGCCGTTCGGCGCCAGGGAGCTCGTGATGAAATCGCTGCTTGCGTTTGGGGCCGCGGCCCTGCTCTTCTCACAAGCCGCTACCGCGGCGCTGGTCACCAACCCCGACGACCCTCGAAGCTGGCAGGGCGCGACCGTGGGTACGTTTGCCCAGCTTTACTACGGCAGCAACACCCTGGCCAACCGCCAGCTGGTGGTGAGCAACCAGTTGCTGGACGATGGCCTGTTCGATACGACCGGATTTGTCGCAGGGACACTCATCACGAGCATCGGTCAGTATTCCAACCAGGGCGGCGGCACCTCCACCGACCTGACCGGGACGGGCAGCCTTGGCTATACCTGTTGCGGCGCCCCTGCCAGCCGCTTCGCGGCTGCGAGCGGCATCGACCAGCACTGGATGCAGACCAGCGGGGTCGTGGGTGAAACCGTGTGGGACCTGGGTTTCCAGGCAACGAAGGCGGCGATCTTCAACACCATCGATCACGGTCCCCTGCCGCAGGAGGCGATCGAATCGACGGTGTACCTGTCGAACAATCAGACCACCTGGGTCCAGGCGGTCGTGGAGCGGGTTTGGCTTGAAGGTTTCTATCCGATTCTCGGCGTGCAGTGGGATGGCTTCGTGTACGCAGTCGGAACAGGTACGAACGCCACGTTCCGTTATGCCTCGATCCGGCATGGCGGGCCAGGCTCGCTCATCCAGGATGGCGACAACGAGATCAACGGCATCATGGGAACGAGGGCCAACTTCGAGCCCCCGATTTCGGCAGTGCCAGAGCCCGAGACGTACGCTCTGATGCTGCTCGGATTGGGCGCCGTGGGGCTCGTGTCGCGTCGCCGCAAGCAGGCCCGGGCCCGCTGAAGGCACCGGCAGCACGACCCGGACTCAAAGGGGGCCTAGCAGCCCCCGTCTCTGACGTCCTTCGATGGTTGCGGCAAGGGCGAACGCTCACGACGGCGGCCGGCCAATCTCTTCCATGATGGCATTCGCCACCGCGACCGGGTCCTTCTGCAGGCGACCGGCCGGGTAGACGCCCGCCGTCGCACCACCGTACTCGATGGCGACGGGCGCCTCCGGCACCAGGCCGAGCGCACTCGCCGCGAGGCAGAACGTGATGTCCGGTTCGGCGCCGCGCGCCATCACGCCGCCGGCGTCGGCCAGCTGCCATTCGTAGCGTGAGCGGTCGTGCTTGTCGATTCGCAGTCTGAAGTGGTAGGGCACGGCGCGGCCGGGACATGGCGACCCTGGTCAGCGTACGGGCTCGGCGACTGGCTGCCAACTGTCAACTCTGGCAGGAGCGCCGTGCTGCGGGCCGCGTAACGATCTCGTGTCGGCGCCCGTTCGGCGGACCGGCGAGCACCGATCAGGCCCGGAGTTCGTCGGCCATCGCAGCCGGGACGTCTATCGGCATGTCGAGCAGCATCTGCGCCATGCCCTTGCCGAGCGGATCGAGACGCGGCGAAGCAGGTCCGCCGCCGGCGAGCGCGTCGTGGAGAAGGAAATTGATGCCGTCGACCCCGGGCAGGTGGTAGCGCTCGACCTTGCCCAGCACGAGGTGGCTCAGGTAGGCCTTGACCCGTTCGGGCGTGAGCCGGTCCCAGAGCAGCGGCAGCCATTCGCGGCGCCGGGCGATGACGCCGACGTTGGCGAGGTCGCCCTTGTCGCCGCTGCGCGCCCAGGCGAGCCGGACCAGCGGCACGGTTTGCTCCCCGGTGCCGTCGTCGCGCCATGCGGGCGGCGGCGCCGCGCCTTCGGCGGACCGCGGCCGTGCATCGCCGCCATGCAATGGAATCGCTACCGCGTGACGCTCGCCGCCCAGCGTGAAGCTCGCCTCGACGGCGCGCTTCGGCAGCAGCATGGCGAGCGGCCGGACCAGCGGCGAGACGCTCGGCCGGCCGCCGCCCGGCCCGGTCGTGCCGGGTGACCACGACGTGCCGGCCGGCGCGATCTCGCGCGCGAACAGCTCGAGGGCAGCGCGCTCGGTGTGGTCGGCGACGACGCGCAGCATCACCTCGCGGCAGGCGCGCGTCCGCGCGTGCGGGCCGTACGAGCTCTCGGCGCCGATCACCTCGACATGCGTGGCCGCGAAGTCGGCGAAGCCCGCCGCGGCGAGGAGCCGGCGCGTCCGCGCCAGGATCGCGGCACCGGTCCGCTCTGCCTTGGCGACCGCGTCGATGCCGACGATGACCAGCATGCCGGCGGCACGGAAGCCCTGCACCGCCGTCGCCGAGACCTTGTAGTCGTCGGGCGGGGCACTGCCGCGGGCGCCGCCGACGCGAACCCGCTCCGGGCCGTCCTGCTCGATGACCACGTGCCGGAAATCGCAGACCACGTCGGGCAGGACGTAGGCGCCCGGGTCGCCGGTCTCGTAGAGGAGCTGCTCGGCGACGGCCGCGCGCGAGACCAGGCCGCCGGTGCCCGCCGGCTTGGTGATGGAGATGCTGCCGTCGCTGCGGCACTCGGCGATCGGGTAGCCGATGTTCGGCCAGTCGGGCACGTCCTGCCAGTCGGTGAAGAGGCCGCCGGTGGCCTGGCAGCCGCACTCGATGATGTGGCCGGCCAGGCTGCCGGCGGCGAGGCGGTCGAAGTCGTCGGCGCGCCAGCCGAACTCGTGCAGCAGCGGCCCGAGCGTCACGGCGCTGTCGACGCAGCGGCCGGTGACGACGATGTCGGCGCCTGCCGCCAGCGCCGCGGCGATCGGCAGCGCCCCGAGGTAGGCGCTGGCGCTCAGCACCTTCTCCGGCAGGGGCTCGCCGCTGAACATGTCGCGCGCGCCGGCCGCCACCTGCCTGGCCCATTGATCGCTGACGTCGTCGCCCTCGACCACGGCGACCTTCAGGCGCAGCCCTTCGGCTTCGATCAGGCGCGCCAGCGCCTCGGCGCAGGCCGTCGGGTGGACGCCGCCGGCGTTGCTGACGACCTTGATGCCCCGCGCGGCGACGTCCCGGATCACCGACCGCATCGCGACCTCGACGAAGTCGGTGGCATAGCCGAGCTCGGGCCGCTTCGCGCGCGCGGCGGCGAGGATCGCCATCGTTGTCTCGGCGAGGTAGTCGAAGACCAGGTAGTCGATCGCGCCCGACGCGACGAGCTGCGGCGCGCCGACGCGGCTGTCGCCCCAGAACCCGGACGCGCCGCCGATGCGGACGACCTTGTCGCTCATGTCGCTCTCCCTCGTCGTCACGGTAGTCCGAGCGTATCAACACGGACGATCGGAAAGAGCATCCGGCCGGGCGGGCGCCGCTAAACTGGCCGCGACCCGCTCTTTGGTACCGCGCCGTGGACTTCCTCGATCCCTCTGCCCTGCCCGGGCGCTTCGCCTCGATCGCCGAGCTCGACGACTTCCTTACCCTGCCGAGCCGGGCCCTGGTCGACGATCTCGCGGCGGTCGACGGTGACATCGCGATCCTCGGCGTCGGCGGCAAGATGGGGCCGACCCTCGCCCGTCTGGCCAAGCGCGCCGCGCCCACCAAGCGCGTCATCGGCGTGGCCCGCTTCAGCGACCTGGCGGTGCGCCGCCAGCTCGAGGCGCACGGCGTCGAGACGATCGCCTGCGA